>NZ_RZSA01000816.1:0-3059 GCF_003998075.1 Mesorhizobium sp. M2A.F.Ca.ET.037.01.1.1
GTAATGGCCCGAGCGATAGCCGAGCCCCTCCGGCATGCGCTCGCCCTTCGACGCGCCAAGCGCCTCATCCATCTCGGCTTCGAGCACTTCCTGCAGCGCCGCCCGGATCACCTCGCGCAGCCCATCCGGGCTCTGAAGCAGAATGTCTTTGACGGCGGCGCTGGCGGACTTACCTTCTGTCTTGGTCATGGTGGCGTTCCTCGCGAGGGAATCAGGTGACGTTGAACATCACCAGCCTGCCACGACCCTGCTAGCGAATTTGCAGAACTCTCAGCACACTACCCCAAGAGGCTGCTCGCAAAGCTCGAGATAAGGAGCTAACTGATCCTAGACACTCGAGAGGGGTGTATGATGACCGCTCTGCGAGGTCCACTGATGCCGCAAATGGGCCATACGCTCCAACATCAACTCAACAATATCCAACAGTTGGCTACTAATCTGTTCGCTATGGCGGAGCGCGATCTCTGTTACTCCACCAGGCGTAGATCTTTCTCGTTCCGCTTGTTGCGAACTTTCGCTACTACCAACTAATCGCCTCACCAGTTCTTTTAATACGACGCGTTCCAGCTCGTCTTTGAATTGATACGGAAGTCGATGAGTCCTGAGGCTCGCCTCGACTGTTTGCGAGATGGTCGACTTAAGAAGGGTGAGAAGCGGACCGGCTAGAAGCGTAGTAAGGTCATACAGGACCTCCTCGTCAATCCACGTCACCGGCCCTAACAACCCCAAAGTCGCCTTCGCCAAATCCACACGGGGGTCATTCGCGGCGTGCGCATCTAAAAGCCCGATGGAAGTGATCTCTCCGCCCACTTGTGGAATCGCCGGACTTAGTCGGAGGACCAACGCGCGAGCTAGTACTTCTCGGACGGATTGGATGGTTGTGTCTATTCCCATCGCGAATACAACGCCGTCGAAGGTGCGCAACTGTTGGCGTGAAGCGAGGGCGAGAAGAGCTTGATTGGGAATTGCCGAAAGCAAAACGTTCGATTCTGCAGCTCTCTGAAACATCTCCTGACCGGAGGCTCCGCTGCTCGACAAGCTTGGCTGATCACCGCTTTCGTACCTTCGGCTCCAAACGCGTACATCGGCACCCATAGATTTAAGGCGACCCTCTAGAGCGGAGCCGAGCCTTCCAGCGCCAAGTATGCTAACGCGCTGAGAAGATTCGTTGTCTCCAGCGTTCGTTTTGATCATTTGCACAACCTCATAACATCTGCCGAAAGGAACGAGTCTGATTTCGAAGGCTCATCATGCAGTCAGCGTCGCTGAGCATGTCGAGTTCTAAAGCTGCTCACGGAGGCTTTGAGCGCGTGAGATGTTGTGCATCCCGCCTCACCTCCGAAGGTTGGCTTCGCGGCAACGCGGTTCCATTCCTTGCCGAGCAGGCGTCTGCTCACCATCCTCATCAACACTAATGCCGCAGGGGTCCCGGCAAAACCGATGGCGACTCGACGCCACCAATTATACCGGAGGCGGCTCTGGACCCACCGATGACCAATCGACAACTGCCGCCACCGCAAGTTCGCTTGATTTGCAGCAGAGCGCTGCTTAGCGCGGATGAGATCATACCCAAGTCGCTGTGGGTCCATGTTGGCACTGAGGTTACCTAGCCGCGAACGCTCCGCATTCTTCTCTGTCAGCCGGGCAGGAAGCCCGCTGGCAACGGATCGTCTGCTTCCAGAACGAGAGTGGAGAATGCGGTAATATGAGCCATGCCGCGCACCTCGGGGATGATTGCGGGTCGACCGTCTTTGTCCTGAGTCAGTTCGACAACCTTGCCTTCGAATGGCACGCCGAGTAGGTTTTCTGCTCGATATGGAGTTCCTGTTGCAAGTGCTCCGCGCGCATGAAGCTGGGCCAGTCGTGCGGAGGTGCCGGTGCCACAAGGCGATCGGTCGAACTTGTTATTTGCCAAGATCACGAGGTGGCGAGCGCCACCCTGAACGGGGCGATGAAACAGGACGCTATCTACTTTCGGATGGGCGCCCGTAGCGTTCATGGCGGCCTTGATTGCCATACCCGCGCGGCACCACAGGCTGGCCTGTGCGATATCGAAGGGGAGATCGACCTGGTCCGCATCGACCAAGGCGTACGTGAGGCCGCTATAGGCAACATCGCAGGTCACAGTGCCAAGCCCCTCTACCTGAATGGCCACGTCAGTGGAGAGGACATACGAGGGCACGTTTCGCAAAGCAACAGAGGTAAGCCGGCCCGCTTCAAACGCTCCGGTAACATGGATGACTCCTGCCGGGGTCTCGATCGTCATGCCGTTTTGTTCGAAGCTCTCGGGTAGCGCTCCCATTGCAGCCAAGCTAGCAATGTAACCGATTGTGGCATGACCGCACATATCGGCATAATAATAGGAGAATATGAAGAACAGCCCCTGATCCGCCTGTCGGGAAGGCACCGGCACAGCTGCGGGCATGGCAGCGTGCCCGCGTGGTTCGTGGAGTAGTAGAGTCCTCAGCCCGTCATGGTTATCGCGGAAATCATCTCGCTGCTCACGTACGGTTTGGCCACGAAGCGGAGGGATGCCCGCTGTCACCGTGCGCGTGGGGTGCCCATTTGTGTGGGAGTCGATGACGGTGAAAAGACGCCGAATGGGCATAATCATGTCCTTATCGCGATGGTGCTACGGATTCAAAGACCTATATCATACTGTCTGATTGCTGCAAGTCAATTTGTTCAATGATTCATCTTCCGTGTAGATCAATCTAGGTTGGGTTTACGAATGCGATTCGCGGTGTTGAATTTCTGAGCTGCAGCCTCAGCCGCGTCAACAGCGCACGGAACAGTTCCTCCGACCGCTGAAGACCTTCGTCCGTCAGGACCAAGGACTTCGCCTTGTTCACAGGGTCTGCAATCACCCTTTCACTCGCTCAGTTACTGGCAATTCAATCAGACGCCAGCTGAACGGCCGCTTACGTCACGCAACTTGATGGCAGTAGCAGCTTCCGTAGCGCGAGTATCTCAAGCGCGCCTCCCCGCTCGTATCAAGCTGCCTTTGACGTCGAGGATCTCCGCGACGCCAACCGAAATGCCATGCGACGCTCATGCAT
>NZ_RZSA01000817.1:0-3054 GCF_003998075.1 Mesorhizobium sp. M2A.F.Ca.ET.037.01.1.1
CCGGGACACCGCCGCCATCCACGCCAAGCTCGACGAGATCGTCATTGCGCTGAAGCAGACGCGCAACGACGTGGTCGGGCTCGAACATGCCGAGCCGCATGAGATCAAATCCAAGCTGATGGCACTGGAGATCGAAGCCGGGCGCCTGGCGGCGTCAGAGGCGTTAAACGGCGCGAGAGATGAGGCCGGCGCCGCAGTGGGTGGGGGTTCGTTGGGGTAGCTGAGGCACCGGCCGAAGGCGGAATGGGCACCGCCGCCAGGCAAAGATAGGCCTCTCAGGCGGCGGCGAAATTACGCGATCGCGGAAGCCTCCGGGAAGCCGTCCCGGCGCAGCGTTGTCACGCGGGCCGATCGGAACAAAATGCCGGGCATCGCCGTTTTTGGGGATGGTTATGTTCGCCCCGCTCGACATGCACGGCGAGAAGCGCGCCGATCTCCACCGGGCCGCAAGGCTGTCGATGCTGCATGAGCGCGTGGTGAAGCGCTTCGACAGGGTCGACCATTCAGCCGATGCCGTCGAGACCGCCGCAGCCGCATTCGTCGAGATCACGCATCGGCCGGCCGTCTTCGTTGCGCCATTCCGGCCAAACAGGAGACCTGAAACTGCGGCCGGCTGGACGCTCGGGCTGTAACTTCCCGAGGGGCCGCATGAAGTGATCAGTGAGGCCGCGCGTTGCGTACCCTGATCATATCGCGCCTTCTCAACTCGGCATATACCGCCTCGCGGTCCCCACGGTATCGCCCCAGCAATCTCATCGCCTCGTCGCGCTCCACACGCCCGAGTTTCATCATAAAGCGAAGTTCACGCTCAGGAATCAGAGGCTGAGCTTCCCGCCGCTGCCACCATGTTTCATGCATCGCTTCGACCTCCCCGCCACGCCCACTCGACAGTCCGCGGAAGCGCTGCCCCGCCCTGCCCGTGTAGACGTTATAGACCATCCATGCGTTGGCCTGAGTGAGACTGCGCACACTTCTCAGCTCTGACATTTGCATTTGTTAACGGAGTCTCCCTTTCCTTCCCGCCGGGCATCGCCTCGCGTCCGCATCCTTGTGTCACAGCGCAGACTGGGCTCCGGAAATCAGGCGCTGCAGCGCTCCCTCCGACCGCTGGCAACCGCAATTGCAACCGCGACGACGACCAACCCCGCAGCCACCGCAAAGGTCATCGCCATTCCGCGCGCGACGGCCGCCGGGGCCGCCGCCGCGATATCGCTCGTCCCCACGGCGAAGGCGAACACCGCGCCCATCACCGCCGTGCCGGTGACGAGGCCGAGATTGCGCGAGAGGCTGAGCATGCCCGACACCACGCCGCGCTCGCTTCTGTCGACATCGGCCATGACGGCGGTATTGTTGGCGGCCTGGAACAGCTGGTAGCCCGGCGTGAGCACGGCGATCGCCGCCGCGTAGCCGGCAACGCCGAAGAGGCCCGGGAGCGCTGTGAGCGCGGCGCAGCCGGCGACCATCAGCGCCAGGCCGGCGACGACCATCGCGGCCGCCCCCAGCCGATCGACGATACGCCCGGCAATGACGCCGCAGACCGCCGAGACCACGGGGCCGATCGACAGCACGGCTCCGGTCGCCGCTTCGCTCAGGCCCAGCGCGCGCGACAGGAAGAACGGGCCGACGACCAGGGTGGCCATCATCACTGTCGAGACCAGCGCGTTCATGGCGAGGCTCGGCGCCAGCACCCTGTCGCGCAGCAGCGCGAGCTTGACCAGGGGCGACGCCACCTTGGCCTCGGCGACGGCGAACAGCGCCGCGCCGGCCGCGGCCGCGCCGAGCAGCGCCGCGTTGAGGCCGCCGAAATGGCCGCGCCCGCTGGTCATCGCCAGCGCATAGGCGCTGAGCGTGGCAGCGAGCAGCAGCGTGCCCGGCACATCGAAGCGGGCCTTCGCGCCCGCCGCCTGGCGCGGGATACTCGCCGCTCGAAGGAAGCGCCAGGCGGCGAGCAGCGCGGCGCCGCCCAGCGCGGCATTGACGAGGAAGATCGAGCGCCAGCCGAGAGCGGCGATCAGCACGCCGCCGAGCGATGGGCCGAGCGCCGTGCCGATCGCCGACATGGTGCCGAGCAGGCCCATGGCGCTGCCGGTGCGCTCTTTCGGCACCGTCTCGCCGACGATGGCTATCGTCAGCGCCATCATCACTGCCGCGCCCAGCCCCTGCACGGCGCGCGCGGCGATCAGCAGCGCCAGCGACGGGGCAAGCGCGGCGGCAAACGAGGCGGCGCTGAACAGCGCCAGGCCGGCGATCAGCAGCAGCCGGCGGCCGACGAGATCGCCGAGGCGCCCGACGCTGACGATCAGCGCGGTGATGGCGAGCAGATAGGCAAGCACCACCCATTGCACCGCCGGAAAGGACGCGGCGAAGACCACGCTCAGCGTCGGCAGCGCGACATTGGCGATGCTGGTGGCGAGCGACGAGACGAGCATGGCCAGAGACAGGCTGGCCAGCGCACCCGCCGTCGAACGGCTAACGGGCGCAGCGCGGGTCTCGGCAATATCGGCCATGATGTCTTCTCCGTCGGGTGAAATGCGCCGGGAAGATAGGCGTCCAGCGGATATGGCGGAACGCGCAGCATTTGCACTTGATCAGTGCACGAAACGCCATGTCACCGAGCAACAACCATGCTATGGTTGCGCCTATGTCGCGACCCGATCTCAACCTGCTCGTCACGCTGGATGTGCTGCTTGCCGAAGGCAGCGTCGCCAGGGCCGCGCGGCGGCTGAAGCTCAGCCCCTCGGCGATGAGCCGGGCGCTGGCGAGGCTGCGCGAGGCGACCGGCGATCCGCTTCTGGTGCGCGCCGGGCGAGGCCTGGTGCCGACGCCGCGCGCCGCGGAGCTCGGCGCGGAAGTCGGCCGGCTGGTCAAGGAGGCGGAAGCGATGCTGCGGCCCGCCGAGCGGCTCGACCTCGCGCGGCTCAACCGCAGCTTCACGCTGCGCAACAGCGACGGCTTCGTCGAGAATTTCGGCCCGGCGCTGCTGGCCCGCGCGTCGCGGGAAGCGCCGGGCGTGCAATTGCGCTTCGTGCCCAAGCCCGACAAGGACAGCGGCCC
>NZ_RZSA01000818.1:0-3051 GCF_003998075.1 Mesorhizobium sp. M2A.F.Ca.ET.037.01.1.1
GGCCACGGGCGCGATGGCGTCGAAGATGCCGAGCAGCGCGTGCGAATGCCGCCTGCCGTCGCCGGCGATCAGCTCCGGATAGTTGAAGTCGTCGCCGGTGAACATCACGACACCCTCGGGCAGCCGGTCGCGCAACTGCACTTCCTTCTCGGCATCGAGCAGCGATATCTTGATGCCCTCGACCTTGTCTGCATGCCGCTCGATGATGGCGACGACCGTATCCAGTGCCGCGTCGAAATCGCTGCTGCCCCAATAGCCCCTGAGCGCCGGATCGAACATGTCGCCGAGCCAGTGCAGGATGACCTTGCCGGAGGCCTGCGACAGGATGCGGTCGTAGACCCGGGTATAATCGTCCGGCCCTTTTGCCACCGCCGCCAGCGCGCGGCTCGCCATCATGATCGCCTTGCCGCCCTCGCCTTCGATGAAGCCGAACTGCTCCTCATAGGCGCCGATGACGTCGTCGAGCGTTTTGACCGCCGCCGGCGCCAGGTGATCGGTCCCCGCCCCTGAAGCAAGGTCGGCGCCCGGCACTGTTCTGGCCTCGGCGACCGAGCGGCGGATCAACTCTTTGGCGCTCGCCCAATCGAAACCCATGCCGCGCTGAGAGGTGTCCATGGCCTCGGCGATGCGGAAGCCGAGCCGCCACAGATGATGACGGAACGCCATGGTCTTGTCCCAGTCGACCGCTGGCCGCGACCACGGATTGGTCATGGCGATGGGGTCGGCGACGACATGGGCGGCGGCATAGGCGATGCGCGAAAAATGCGCGTTCTTGCTCGGCTCGACCGGCTTGCCGACGAGCCGGTAGCCGATCTGGTCGCCGTTTGCCGCAGGCAAGATGATGTCCATGGAACTCTCCCGTTGCGGCTCCTATAAATGGAACGTTCCAATAAATCAAGAAGCTCTATGATCTTGGGATTCGAGCCGTCAGGGCATAGTCCCGCCGTGGAGAAACGCCCGCATTAATGGGCTTCTGAACCGCACCAATCAATTTTTCAAATCCCGCGGGAATCACGATTGACTCTGATTTGGAACGGTGATTAGAACGTTCCAATAAAATTTGCTCAAAACCGTGGAGGACGGAACGAGGATGGCCAGCCGGGCCAAGGCGACGATCCTGGACATCGCCCGCGAGGCCGGCGTATCCAAATCGACGGTGTCGCTCGTACTGCAGGGCAGCGGGCTGATCCGGCCTGAAACCGCGGTCAAGGTGCGCAAGGCGATCGAGGATGTCGGCTATGTCTACAACCGCGGCGCCGCCAATCTGCGCAAGGCCCATTCCAACGTCATCGGCATGGTGATCAACGATCTCACCAACCCCTTTTTCGCCGAGCTTGCGGTCGGCATGGAGCGCGTGTTTCAGGCGGCAGGCGTCGTCCCCTTCATAGCCAACACGGCGGAGAACCCGGTACGCCAGGAAGAGGTGCTGAAATCGATGATGGAGCAGGGTGTGGCCGGCCTGATCGTCTCGCCGGCGCGCGGCACGACGCCTGGGGCTTTCCGGCGCATCGAAGCGGCTGGCGTGCCCGTGGTGTTCGCCATGCGCAGGCTGCCCGAAAGCCGCATCCCGGCGATCGCCCCCGACAATCGTCGCGGCGCCTGCCTTGCCACCGAGCATCTGATCCGCAAGGGCCATCGCCGCCTCGCCTTCTTCGGCGGTTCGTCCGACCTCGTCGTCTATCAGGAGCGTCTGGGCGGGTTCCTCGAAGCCTGCGAGGCGTTCGCCATCCCCGTTGCAGACCGGACGATCGTCGAGGGCGAGACCAGCCGCAAGGGCGGCATGGCCTGCCTGGAGACGGCGCTGGTCATGCCCGAACCGCCGACGGCGGCCCTTTGCTTCAACGACGCGGTTGCCTTCGGTGTCATGCTGGCATTGCGCAAGCGCGGCCTCGAGGCGGGAGCGGACTTCGCCGTCGTCGGCTTCGACGACGTCGCCGAGGCCGAGCATTACAGCCCGGCGCTGACCAGCGTTGCCGTCGACACCGCGGGGCTGGGCGAGCGCGCCGCCCACGTGATGCTGAAGATGATCCAGTCGCGCACCACGCGCGCCGAGGACCATATCGGCGCCGTCAGCCTGGTCGTGCGGGAAAGCAGCGGGCCAAACCGCAACAGCCAGGTGGGAGACGCGGCATGAGCACGCGATGGGGACTAATCGGCGCCAGCACGATCGCCAAGCAGTTCATGATCAGCGCCATCCGCGCGCAGGCCAATGGCGAGATCGCAGCCGTGATGAGTTCGAACGCGGAGCGCGCGGAGGCCTACGCCCGCGAGAACGGCATTCCGGCCGCCGTCTCGACCCTCGACGCTCTGCTCAACTCGGACATCGACGCCGTCTACATCTCCACCACCAACGAATTGCATCTTGAGCAGGGCATGGCCGCGATCAAGGCGGGCAAGCATGTGCTGTGCGAAAAGCCGCTGGCGCTGACTAGCGCCGATGCGAAGACGATGGTTTCGGCAGCGAAGAACGCCGGCATCGTCTTCGGTACCAATCATCACCTGCGCAACGCCGGCGCTCATCGCGCCATGCGAGAGGCGATCGCCGCCGGCCGCATCGGCAAGCCGATCGCGGCGCGCGTCTTCCACTCGGTCTTTCTGCCGGAGAACCTGCAAGGCTGGCGTATCACCAGGCCCGAGGCCGGCGGCGGCGTGGTGCTCGACATCACGGTGCACGATGCCGACACGCTGCGCTTCGTGCTCGGCGACGATCCGGTCGAGGTTTCGGCCTTCACGCAATCGGCCGGCATGGCTGGAAGCGGGCTGGAGGACGGCGCCATGTGCATCTGGCGCTTCAAGTCCGGCGTCATCGCCCAATCGCATGAGGGCTTCACCACGAAATATGCCGGCACCGGCTTCGAGGTGCACGGGACGGAAGGCTCGCTGATCGCCGCCAATGTGATGACGCAGAAGCCGATCGGCTCGGTGCTGCTGCGCACCGCGAGCGGCGAGGAAGAGCTGAGCTTCGACCGCGAGGACCTCTATACCCGCTCGGTCCGCCAGTTCCACGCCGCGATCCGCGGCGAAGGCCAGCCTTCCGCCACCGGCGAGGAC
>NZ_RZSA01000819.1:0-3048 GCF_003998075.1 Mesorhizobium sp. M2A.F.Ca.ET.037.01.1.1
TTGGTACGCACCGTGCGATAGCGAACGGTTGCAAAGACGCTTTCGATGGGATTGGACGTTCGCAGATGATCCCAGTGTTGGGCGGGGAAATCGTAGAGCGCCAGCGACGCAATATGATCTTTCGTCAGGCAGTCGACCGCCTTGGCATACGCCTCGGCCTCCATCTCGATCGCATGCGCAAGCAATTTGCGCGCGCCGCTGCGAAGTACATCCGTCAGGGTATCATCGATTTCGTCGGGCTGACGAAGGCGAACAATGTGTTGATAGTCTCGTTCATGGCGTATCACTCTCCTTGAGAGGTACTGGCAGGCTTCATCCCCCGCCTCGATACGCCGCTCTCCTCAAGCCGCCATCATCCAGTTTCCGCCATGGCTCCCCCTGATTGATCCGCTTCACCTGTGCAACTGCACAGGCTGCCCTAGCGGGGAGATTGGCCTCCAATGGCGAAAGCTTGCCGCAGGAGACCCTCCGATGACCGTGCCTATGGCGCCGCCGCTACGACAACTTGCCGACAAGCAGCGTGCGATCCACTGCCGCGCTACTGCGCCTTCAAGGGACGTCTGGATCGCGACGCAGGAGCCGATGACTGTTACGGGATCAATTCCAGGTCGCGCTGGCCGTCGCTGTGCCAGTTCGACGGTCTGGTGGCAATTTGGGCACATCTTCTGTCGCCGACAGTGGCGATGGCTGACGCTTCAACGAAACGGGGTCTTCGACGTCTGCTGCCTACGCCGATGCTTTGCGAAGTGGCATAATGTTTCGACGCACGCAGGCGCGGGCAGGGGATGTCAGTCATGAATCTCCTGACTGGCGCGGATCAGGCCGATTGGCGGGATGAAAGATCATACGACTACACCGCTGGCCTGACGCTGCGGGAGTGGGCTTGGGAGTTCTTACGCCGCAATCCAGCGTTCCAGCGCGATCTGACCGCTGCGCGCCAGCATTGCAAGACTTGGTCTCTCCAATCCTTTCTCGATATGGTCGCGTCGGCCGGCGACCTGTCACGCTGGGGTGTTCTGTTTCGCGGAGTCTTGTGGCCGCGCTTCGGTCGTATTCTGGTGTCCGCTCTGGTGCGTCCATGTGCTGCCGGTCATTGCGGAACGGTTGCCTGCCTCGTCGCCGACACCGCCGTTCGAACTCTCGGCATTGCCCTGTCGTGCAATCGTCCTGCTGGCGCCCGACAAGAGCCAGCATGTTCTTCTTCGCAATGCGGACCACGCGCTGCAGCTCGCCGTCTCGGGCGCGAATATCCTCCACCCTGTTTGCCTGCATACGCAAGCCATCTGGCCCGCGGTGCTTTTAAAGCATCGACTGAGGGGACTGGAGTGCCTCAATGCTCTCAGTCTAGGGCAACAGTTGCCCCCCCGCTTGTTTGCGCCGGAAAAGCGCGGCGTTCGTTTGTCCTTCGTTCTTCGTGCGCTCGACGGTTCGCTCGCCGGAGCACCTCATCGCGAGCTCGCCGAAGTTCTCATCGGTCAACGGCGCGTCCATGCCGACTGGGCGGATCCTCGCGATCATCTGCGCGACCGCATCCGTCGGGCCGTCTCGCGTGGCCGCGCGCTCATGAATGGTGGCTACAGAGATTTCCTAATTTGAAAAGCGACAGTCCGCGCTGTGCGTCGGTGGATGAACGTTCGCTCGCAGCTGTACCCGTCACCAACAGTTCGCCCGCCGACAGGACTGCATGGCGCCTTGCAAGTGCGCTCTGGTCTAGCTTGTCGATGCCGAAAATGAGATGGGCGAGGGTGCCAAGGCGGTGGTTCATTAGGGCCGGCCTCGACCTGGACGCACATCATTGGTCGGAAAGCGGCGTGCACCGCAATGTCGCCATAGCAGCCAAGATCCTTTGAGTCCGGACCTGCAGTCCTGTTGGACCGGCGGGTGCAACAATATGGAGGGATTTGAGGCCTCACACCGTTCCCTGGTCGACAGCTCGGTCAGACATAGCACCCACCGCTTGATTATGGAAATGGTGTGCCTGGAGTGCAGCGAGTAGCGGCTTGCTGCGCACTGTCCTAAGAATAGCAGTCATGACCCGTCTGGGGTTCTGCAACACGACGATTCAACCGCTTGGGCATTGTCGCATATCCCACAATGTAGAATGCGCAACAGGGCAAAAGCTGATCCATCGGCGGTTTATCAATGCTTTTTGGCTTGGCACGGCACATGCAACGCAATCGGCAAAAGGCGCACGAACTGAGTGGCCCATCGGCCCTAGGAGCGCTGATTTATGCCCTCCCAAGGCATGTCCGGCCCGGCAGCGAGCTCAGTCTCCTGCCGGGCATCCGTGTTTCAGGTCAACGGCGTTTGGAACTTCCAATTAGGTGGCGGCATTGACCGCAGGCCGCCCCCCGGTGGGGCGGAGAGACAGTGCAGCAGGTTTCAAATCCCGCCCATGCAAAGATATTTCATTTCCAGATAGTCCTCGAGGCCATGACGGGAACCCTCCCGCCCGATGCCGGATTGTTTGATCCCGCCAAACGGTGCCGCCTCCGAGGACATGCGTCCCGTGTTGATGCCAACCATGCCATATTCCAGAGCCTCTGCCACACGCCAGACCCGCTTCAGGTTTGAGGCATAGAAGTATGCGGCGAGGCCGTAGATCGTGTCATTGGCCTCGCGCACGACCTGATCCGCATCGTTGAAGCGAATGATCGGCGCGAGCGGCCCGAATGTCTCCTCTTGCGCGACTGCCATGACGCTGGAAATCTCGGTGAGGACCGTGGGTTCGAAAAACGTGCCATTCTTGCCGATACGCTGGCCCCCGCATCGTATTGTGCCGCCTTTCGCAATGGCATCTGCGATGTGAGACTCGATCTTGGCCAGAGCATGCTTGTCGATGAGCGGTCCGATGTCCACTCCGGCATCGAATCCGTCGCCAACCGACAAGTGCCGGATTCTTTCCACGAATTTCTTGACGAACTCATCGTGAACGCTCGATTGGACGTAAATGCGGTTCGCGGAAACGCAGGTCTGGCCGGCATTGCGGAACTTCGCCTGGACCGCACCGTCAACAGCACCGTCAATGTCGGCATCATCGAAGATGAT
>NZ_RZSA01000081.1:0-11677 GCF_003998075.1 Mesorhizobium sp. M2A.F.Ca.ET.037.01.1.1
GTGTGTCGCGGGCGAAGGTCCAGACATCCTTGACCTCGGCCACCGTTTCCGGATCGCCGTCGATGACGGCGCCGGCCTTGTCGCGGGTCGCCGAGATCAGCTCGGAAACGACGCGCAGCGTGATATGCGCTTCGGAGCCCTTCATCTCCGCGGCGACGATGTCGGCTTTGTCGATGCCGACGAAGGAGGACTGGATCTTCTCTGACTTCGCCTCGCGCTCGCCGATGGCGGCGACGAACCCGTCATAGACTTCGCGCGACAGGAGATTCTTCAGCGTCTTACGGTCGCCGTCGGCATAGGCCATGACGATCATCTCATAGGCCATCTTGGCGCCGTCGACGAAGGTTTTGGGTTCGAAGGACGGATCGTTGTCCTTGATCGTGCGCAGGCCTTTGTTGAGATCGGTGTCCGGCTTGGCGAAGGCGTCGATCGCGGCATAGGTCTCGGCTGAGGATTCGCCCGGTGCGCGCTTGCGTGGCAGCGACACGACATTTTCCGGCTTCTGCGCCGCATCGGCCTCGCGCGTGCGGCTCGCCGAATAGGGATCGAAGGGCGGGCGCTCGTTGCCGGTGCGACGTCCGAGCACGTTGCGCAGCTGGAAAAAGATCACAACCGCCGCAATCAGAAAGAAAATCGTGCCGAAGTCGAAGAAACCCATATTTTCCGCCAACTCGAACCCTGTTCTTGCCCGACCGGCGTGACCCCCCTCGGGGACCGCGGTCGCATAGCGTTCAACACTCAAAGCATATAGAACGGCAGGCGCAATCATTCAAATCAAAGGCAGCCATACCTATCTAAAGGCGCCAAGGCCAGCGGCGATTGTCCGCGAGCGCCCAAAAGAAGAAAGCGATCGGTCGAGACTTTGCGCATTTCCTTCATCCCGCTGTTCCTGCTCCTGCTGCCGCTGCTGGAGATCGCCGGCTTCGTGGTCGTCGGCCGCGAGATCGGCGCCTTGGCGACGGTCGGGCTGGTCATCCTGTCCAGCGTCGCCGGCAGCCTGCTGCTCAGGCACCAGGGTTTCGGCGTCATGACGCGGGTGCGGGCCGAGATGGATGCCGGGCATGATCCCAGCCGGCAGCTCGTCCATGGCGCGATGATCGTGCTGGCGGCGATCCTTTTGATCATCCCTGGCTTCATCACCGATATCTTCGCCATTCTCCTGCTGCTGCCGCCGGTGCGCGACTTCGCCTGGCGCCTGCTCAAGAGCCGCATCGTCATGGCGACCAGCTTCTCGAGCGGCTTTTCGGCGCGCCGGCGCGAGACCGTCATCGATCTGGACGACAGCGACTATTCGCGCGACGATTATCCGAACCGTCCGGACCACAATTCGCCGTGGCGGCGGCTGAAAAACGATTAGTCCCAGGGCCTTTGCCCGATAAAGCGGCAAAACTTGTTTTGTCCGGCGGGCCATGGTAGCGAACCCGCGATTTCAATCCGGTCAGCAATGCTGCCCAGGCAGAAGGACTTAAAGGCTCATGGCCAGCAACGATGACGCGGCGACCGGCGCCGCCAACGGCAACGGCACCCAGAACCAGCCCTCGCTCAATGTGCTTGCCCAGTATGTGAAGGATCTTTCCTTCGAAAGCCCCGGCGCGCCGAACTCGCTGCGCGGCCGCGACAAGGCCCCAGGCATCGCCATCAACGTCAACGTCAACGCCAATCCGCTTTCGGACAAGCAGTTCGACGTCAACCTGACCTTGAACGCCAAGGCCTCCTTCGACCAGGAAGTGCTGTTCAATGTCGAGCTGGTCTATGGCGGCGTCTTCGCCATCTCGGGCTTCCCGCAGGAGCACATGCTGCCGATCCTGTTCATCGAATGCCCGCGGCTCCTGTTCCCCTTCGCCCGCCAGATCATCTCCGACGCCACCCGCAATGGCGGCTTTCCGCCGCTGATGCTCGACCCGATCGATTTCGCCCAGATGTTCCAGCAGCGCATCGCCGAGGACCAGGCCGCTAGCAAGGTCCAGGTGAGCTGAGAAGATTCGCTTTGGCGATTGAAGAGCCCGGCTTCGTGCCGGGCTTTTTTGTTGGAGATGCCGGAGATTGGCGAAAACCTCCGGACGGTCGTCATTCTAGGGCGGAGCAAGGAGCGAAGCGACGCGCGCAGACCCTAGAATCCATGCCGTGACGCTAAGGCGTTGCCACGGTTATAGAATTCTGCACCGTTGCACCCTACGGCGGCGGTCACGGCATGGATACTCGGGTCAAGCCCGAGTATGACCACGTCACGGAGGGATTCGGCCAATCGCGCGGATCAGCGCCACAAGCGCCCGCTCAGCCCACCGCCACTTTCAGCCACAGCGCCTTTTCGCCGAGCGTCGAAACCAGCCCGGCATGCGCGGCGCGGTCCGCTTCGTTCAAGCGCGGCGGCAGGGCAATGGGCCGCGCGCCGATGGAGATGTCGATATCGGCCACCTCGCCGGCGCCGTTCATCTGCATAGACACGGTTTCCAGCACCAGCGCCGCCTGCTTGCCGCCGATGAGCTCGATATAGACCTCGGCCAGCAATTCGGAGTCGAGCAGCGCGCCGTGCTTGGTGCGGCGCGTGTTGTCGATGCCGTAGCGGCGGCAGAGCGCATCGAGCGAGTTCGGGCCCATCGGATGCTTGCGGCGCGCCAAAGCGAGGGTGTCGATGATGCGGCCGGGATCGATGGCCGGATGGTCGAGCCGGCTGTATTCGAGGTTGAGGAAGCCGAGGTCGAAGGTGGCGTTGTGGGCGATCAGCTTGGCGCCGTCGGTGAAGGCCAGCCACTCATCGACGATTTCGGCGAAGGTCGGCTTGCCGACCAGGTCAGCGGCGCTGATGCCGTGCACGGCCTGGGCCTCGGCGTGGATGGCGCGGCCCTGCGGGTTGATGAATTTGTGGAAGGTGCGGCCGGTCGGGAAACGGTTGACCAGCTCGACGCCGCCGAGCTCGATGATGCGGTCTTCGCGCAAATCGAGGCCGGTGGTTTCCGTATCGAAGATGATCTCACGCATTTCGAATCAATCCGCTCCAAGGAGCAGAATCACAAACCAGAACAAAATGGCAATGGGGACTGCCGTCAGCGGACGTCAGGAACCATCCCGGCCGGACTTATCCCCCGTCAATTCGCCGATGACGGCGTCAACCGCCCTCCGCGCCGCCTCGAAGCCATTTCCGGTGTCGATGATGAAGTCGGCCTGGCGGCGTTTCTCGGCATCGGGCACCTGCTTGGCGAGGATCGACAAAAACTTCTCCTCGCTCATGCCAGGCCTCGCCAGCACGCGTTCACGCTGGATCTCGGGCGAAGCGGTGACGACCACGACCTTGTCGATGCGGTTGCGGCCGCCGGTCTCGAACAGAAGCGGGATGTCGAGCACGGCGAGCGGCGCGCCGGCGGCGCGATGCCTCGCCAGAAACGCATCGGCATCGGCGCGCACCAGCGGGTGGATGATCGACTCGAGCTTCTTCAGCGTGGCGGGATCGCCGAGCACTTGGCTCGCCAGCTTCACGCGGTCGACCACGCCTGCCTCGGTCGTGCCCGGGAAGGCCGCCTCGACCAAAGGCGCTGCCTTGCCGGCATAGAGGCGATGCACCGTCTCGTCCGAATCATGCACTGGCACGCCGGCCGCGGCGAACATCTTCGCCGTCGCTGACTTGCCCATGCCGATCGATCCGGTGAGGCCGAGCACGATCATCAATGGCCCTCGATGTCGGCGACGATCATGCGCCGCAATTCGGGCGTAACTTCGGGTTTGCGGCCGAACCAGCGTTCGAAGCCGGGCACTGCCTGGTGCAGCAGCATGCCGAGCCCGTCGACCGTCTTCAACCGCCGCGCCCTGGCGGCGGCAAGCAAAGGCGTTTCCAACGGCACATAGACGATGTCGGTGACGATGGCGTGGTCCGGCAAGCCGGCCGGATCGGCGGCGAGGGTTTCGTTGCCATGCATGCCGAGCGCCGTGGTGTTGACGAGCAGGCCGGCATCGGCAAGCAACTCGCCGACTGCCCCATGCGCCGAGACGCCAGGGCCAAATTGGCGGCTGAGTTCCTCGGCTCTCGCCAGCGTCCGATTGACGATGCGGATGTCCTTGATGCCACGCTCTTTCAGCGCGTGGATGACGGCGCGGGAGGCGCCGCCGGCGCCCAGTACCACGGCCGGCCCATTGACTGCCCATCCAGGCGCATACTGGTCAAGATTGGCGGCAAAGCCGTAGCCGTCCGTATTGCCGCCCCAGAGAACGTCGTCCTCGAACCACAGCGTGTTGACCGCGCCGATTTCATCGGCCGCACGGTCGCGGCGCGCGACGCCGGCGAAGGCGGCTTCCTTGTGCGGAATGGTGACATTGCCGCCGCGGTAGCTGTTCTCGCCGAGAGATTTGAGGAAATCGGTGAAATCCGCCGGCGCGACGTCGATCGCCTGGTAGCTGCCGTCGATGCCGTATTTATTGAGCCAATAGCCGTGGATCTTCGGCGAGCGCGAATGGGCGATCGGATGTCCGGTAACGAAGGCCTTTTTCTCAGCCATCGATGGCTCCCAGCGCGCGCAGCTCCTTCAGGACCGGCAGCAACGGCAGGCCGACGATGGTGAAATAGTCACCCTCGATCTTCTCGAACAGCTGGATGCCTTCGCCCTCCACCTGATAGGCGCCGACGCTCCCCAGGGCCTTGGCGCCGACGCGCGCCAGATGCCGGCCGATGAAGGCGGGGTCGAGCTTGCGCATGGTGAGGTTGGCAATGCCGACATGACGCCACAGCACTTCGCCGTCGCGGCAAAGCACGGCCGCGCTGTTCAGCTGATGCGTCTTGCCCGAGAGCGCGAGCAGGTGGCGGCGAGCGCCTTCCATGTCGGCCGGCTTGTGAAAGACCTCGTCGCCCAGCGACAGCGTCTGGTCACAGCCGAGCACCAGGGAGCCGGGCCTCCGCTCACTGACCTCAGTCGCCTTGGCCTCGGCCAGGATCGAGGCGACGTCTTCCGGCGAGACGCCGCTGTCTTTCAGCGGAGCCTCGAGGGCGCGCTCGTCGACATTTGCCGGCACCGCCTCGATGTCGAGGCCGGCATTGACGAGCATGGTCTTTCGGAACGGGCTGCCGGAGGCGAGGATGATCTTTTCGGACATGCACTAGTTCCCTGACGCTGTTGACCCATCGTTTGTCCGGCGGTCCAGCACAAACTTTGGAGAATGGCCAAGGCCCTACGAACTTCGTCATCCTAGGGCGAAGCAGGAGCGAAGCTCCGTTGCGAAGACCCTAAGATCCATGCCGTAACCTCAGCCGAGGGGCGCAGCGGAGCAGAATTCTACACCGTTGCAATACTTCGACGTCATGGCATGGATCCTAGGGTCTACGCCGCGTCGCTGCGCTCCTTGCTCCGCCCTAGGATGACGAAGCAGCCGGCGTCTCGGCCAATCTCCGTTACCGCGTCTTGCCCCGCAGGGCAACGATTGCCGCCGCCGTTTCCTCGATGGAGCGGCGGCTGACATCGATCATCGGCCAGCCATGCTTCGTGCAGAGCTGACGCGCATACGCGAGCTCCTCGTTGATGGCGGCGCGATCGACATAGTCGGTCGGCACGAAGGCGGCGCTGTTGCCGAGGATGCGGTTCTGCCTCACATGCGAGATACGCTCGGCCGTCGCGATCAGCCCGACGATCAGCGGCGTCTTGGCGGAGATCAGGCTCTCGGGCAGCGGCACGCCGAGCACGATCGGGATGTTGGCTGTCTTGATGCCGCGATTGGCGAGATAGATCGAGGTCGGCGTCTTCGAGGTGCGCGAGATGCCGATCAGCACGATATCGGCATCGTCCATATTGGCCGGCAGCTGGCCGTCATCATGCTCCATGGTGAAGTTCAACGCGTCGATGCGGCGAAAATATTCGGCGTCGAGCACGTGCTGGGCGCCGACGCGGCGACCGGCCGGCGTGCCGAGATAGGATTGGAAGACGGCGAGCACCGGCTCCAGCACCGAGACGCAAGGCAGGCCCATGGCCGCGCAGCGCTCGTCGATCGAGCGCGCGAGCTTCTGATCGACCACGGTGTAGAGGATGATGCCGGGCTCCTCCTCGATGTCATCGAAGACCTTGGCGACCTGCTTCTCGGTTCGGATCAGCGGATAGATATGTTCGATGGCGCGCGCGTCCTTGTACTGCGCGGACGCAGCGCGGCCAGCGGCCAGCAGCGTCTCGCCGGTGGCGTCGGAGATCAGGTGCAGATGGAAGAAGCTCTGAGGTTTGTTCACAAGGGATGGGTCCAGGCTGTGGGCAATTGTGGACAAGGCCGGATGTGCGGGCCTTTGGGTAGGGAAGCGACTGTATCAGATGGCCGCTTGTCCACAATTCGACCAGCTGTAGGCTTTGTCGCGGCGCTGGGGACAAAACTGGGGATCAACTTTTCCGGGCCGATTTCATCCACAACCCGAACATCGGAGCGGACCGGCCAAGCGTTTGACTCGAAAGCCTGAATCGTCCTTGTCCCCAGATCCCTCCAGTTTGCGAAAACAAGTACGCGACAATATGCTGACTGGCCTTTTCGAGCCGCAGGCTGGACAGGTCGCAATCATCACAACCAACAGACTCTTAGAATCAGAAGACTCTTTTAAAATAGATATTTGATTTAAGAGACCGCGCATGACCCCGAACCGGAGGTTCGGAAAGGATCATGCGCTAGATGAAAGTGCTACAGGGTCCTTTGCGCGTCTTAGGACGCGCGGCGCTGTAGAGAGAGGCGGGCGCTGGATGGCTGGGAAACGGATCGTGCTCGACGTCCTCAAGGGCGAGACGGTTTCACCGCCGCCGCTCTGGATGATGCGCCAGGCAGGCCGCTATCTTCCGGAGTATCGCAAGACCAGGAAACGGGCCGGATCCTTCCTCGATCTCTGCTATGATCCGGACCTTGCCGTCGAGGTGACGCTGCAGCCGATCGAACGCTTCGGCTTCGACGCCTCGATCCTGTTCTCCGACATTCTCGTTGTGCCCAACGCCTTGGGAAGGGATGTTCGTTTCGAGGAAGGCCGCGGGCCGGTCCTGAAGCCGATCTCGGCGGCCGAGATTGCGGCGCTGAACGGCGATGTGTTTCACGTGAATCTTGAGCCGGTCTACGAGACCGTGCGCCGGCTGCGCGCGAAATTGCCCAACGAGACGACGCTGCTCGGCTTCTGCGGCGCGCCATGGACGGTGGCGACCTATATGATCGCCGGGCATGGGACGCCCGACCAGGGCCCGGCGCGGCTGTTCGCCTATCGCGAGCCCGAGGCCTTCGCGAGGCTCTTGAAGACACTGGCCGATCATTCGGCTGCCTATCTCATCCGCCAGATCGAAGCCGGCGCCGATGCGGTGCAGATTTTCGATTCCTGGTCGGGCGTGCTGGACGAGCCCTCCTTCGAGGCTTTCTGCGTCGAGCCGGTGGCCGAGATCGTGCGGCAGGTGGAGGCGGTTCATCCCGACGTGCCGGTGATCGGTTTTCCGAAGGGCGCCGGCGAACGCTATCGCGACTACAGGAAGAAGACCGGCATTGCCGGTCTCGGCCTCGACTGGACCGTGCCTTTGTCCATGGCGAAGGAGCTGCAGCGCGAAGGCGCGGTGCAGGGCAATCTCGATCCGCTGCGGCTGGTCGCCGGCGGCAAGGCGCTGGCCGATGGCGTCGAGTCGATCCTGAGGACACTGGGCGGCGGGCCGCTGATCTTCAATCTCGGCCATGGCATCACGCCGGAAACGCCGGTCGCCCATGTCGAAGCGATGGTGAAAATGGTGAGGAGCCACCGATGAGCAATGTGAGCAACGAGAACACCACCGGCCAGGCGATGAAGCGCATGGTGATCGGCATTGTCGTTCTCGTGGCGGCGACGGCCCTTCTCTATTTGGTGGCTGGCGACGGCTTCTATCTCTGGGCGAAGGCCATTCATGTGATCGCGGTGATCGCCTGGATGGCGGGCATGCTCTATCTGCCGCGGCTGTTCGTCTATCATGTCGATGCCGAAAAAGGCTCGGTGCAGTCCGAGACCTTCAAGGTGATGGAGCGCCGTCTGCTCAGGGGGATCATCAATCCGGCGATGATCGTGACCTGGGTGTTCGGCCTTTGGCTGGCCTGGAAAGGCTTCGGCTTCCAGGGCGGCTGGCTGCACACCAAGATCGCGCTGGTGCTCATCCTGTCGGGTCTGCATGGCTATCTCGCCGGCGCGGTCAGGAAATTCGCCGAGGACAAGAACGAAAAGCCGGCCAGGCACTGGCGGATCGTCAACGAGATCCCCACATTGCTGATGATCGTCATCGTCATCCTGGTCGTCGTGAAGCCGTTCTAGGCTCCCCCCAAAACCAGAAGAAGCCCAGCAAAAGGCGGCTTGCTCTTTCGGGCGACCGACGATAAAAGACGGGTCTTCCTTCCCGTCATGCGCCGCCCCCTTTACTCGCTTTCGGCCGCGCCCGGCATTTGTCGTATTCAGCCGATTTTTCTCCCCAAAGCCTACCCAGAGTCTATCTAATGCAAGAAATGAAACTCGCAGAGTTCAAGAACAAGAAGCCGCCGGAGCTGATCGCTTACGCCGAAACGCTCGAGGTGGAGAACGCCAGCGTCATGCGCAAGCAGGAGCTGATGTTCGCGATCCTGAAGAAGCTCGCCGCGCAGGACATCGAGATCATCGGTGATGGCGTGGTGGAGGTGCTGCAGGACGGCTTCGGCTTCCTGCGCTCGGCCAACGCAAACTACCTGCCCGGCCCCGACGACATCTATATCTCGCCGTCGCAGATCCGGCGCTTCTCGCTCAAGACCGGCGACACGGTCGAAGGACCGATCCGCAGCCCGAAAGAGGGCGAGCGCTATTTCGCGCTGCTCAAGGTCAACACCATCAATTTCGACGATCCGGAAAAAATCCGGCACAAGATACACTTCGACAATCTGACGCCGCTCTACCCGACCTCGCGGCTGAAGATGGAGGTCGACACTCCCCCCACCAAGGACATCTCGCCGCGCGTGATTGACCTGGTGGCGCCGATCGGCAAGGGCCAGCGCGCGCTGATCAACGCGCAGCCGCGCACCGGTAAGACGGTGCTGTTGCAGAACATCGCGCATTCGATCACCGCCAATCATCCGGAATGCTACCTGATCGTGCTTTTGATCGACGAGCGTCCTGAAGAAGTGACCGACATGCAACGCTCGGTGAAGGGCGAGGTCATCTCCTCGACCTTCGACGAGCCAGCCGCGCGTCACGTGCAGGTCGCCGAAATGGTGATCGAGAAGGCCAAGCGCCTGGTTGAGCATGGTCGCGACGTCGTCATCCTGCTCGATTCGATCACCCGCCTCGGCCGCGCCTACAACACGGTCGTGCCGTCATCCGGCAAGGTGCTAACCGGCGGTGTCGACGCCAACGCGCTGCAACGCCCGAAGCGTTTCTTTGGTGCGGCCCGCAATATCGAAGAAGGCGGTTCGCTGACCATTATCGCCACCGCGCTGATCGACACCGGCAGCCGCATGGACGAAGTCATCTTCGAAGAGTTCAAGGGCACCGGCAACTGCGAAATCCAGCTCGACCGCAAGGTGGCCGACAAGCGCATCTATCCGGCGATCGACATCCTCAAGTCTGGTACCCGCAAGGAAGACCTGCTGGTGCCGCGATCGGACCTGCAGAAGATCTTCGTGCTGCGCCGCATCCTAGCGCCGATGGGCACGACCGACGCGATCGAGTTCCTGATCGACAAGCTCAAGCAGACCAAGACCAACGCGGACTTCTTCGATTCGATGAATACGTGATTGGGGACTGCGGTCCCCCTTCTCCCCTTGTGGGAGAGGTGGCCGCGAAGCGGCCGGATGAGGGGTGCTCCAGCTTGACGCAGCCGCTTATCCAGTCGGAATCCGCCAGCGTCTCACTCAGCTGGAACACCCCTCATCTGTCTCGGCGCTGCGCGCCGATCCACCGCCCGGCCCTTCGCAGGCTCAGGGCGTTCGAAGCTCGAAAAGCCAATCAATTGGCTTTTCGTCCGCTGCGCGGACCGCCTCTCACCCCACAAGGGGAGAAGGAGAAGGGCGCTATCGCCTCAGCAACTTCTCCAACTCCTGCGCATCCGTCACCACCGGCAGGCACATCTGCCCGCTGCAGAACCAGCCGCCTGGCTTCTCCGTCGGCGGCAGCACGCCGCCCGGCAGGAGCGGGCGATTCGCTTCCGTACCGATCGGCACGACGATGTCGACCCGGCGCGGGTCGGGATTCCGATTCGGAACCGGAACAAGGGTTGAAGACCCTGGCTCATCTATGATGACAAGCTTCAGCGGCTCGAGCGCCAGGGCACAGGCATTGACGATGCCGGCCTGGCCGTAAGCCTGTTGGGATGCGCGGCCCATGGCGTGCTCGGCGGTCGCCCAGGCCCTTCCCCAGAGTTCGAAGTCGCCGGTGAGCGAAGACAACCGAACCAGCGCTTCGATGATCTGGCTGGTGGCCGAGGGAATTGCTTCGTCGACATCGCCGCGGATGCGGATCGGGACGTCGCCGCTGTCCGAAGCCGTCAGCCAGTAGCCGGTCTTTTCCGCATCCAGGTGCCAGCGATCGAGTTCGCCGATGAACAGCCTGGCGCGGTCCGAATAGGTTGGATCGCTGGTCGCCTCGAAGAGTGCAATCGCGGCGTTGGTCATGGCTGCGTAATCGCTAGACAGTGCCGGGAAAAGCTTCTTCGCGCCGAGCATGGAATGCGGCAGCCGGTCGTCCTGGCTGGCCTCGACAATATGGGTGAAGGCTTTTGCCGCGGCATCGATCCAGTCGCGCCTGCCAAGGGAGCGGCCGGCTTCGGCGAGTGCTGCGATCATCAGACCGTTCCAGTCGGTGAGCACCTTGCCGTCGCGGCCCGGCCTGACCCGCTGTTCGCGGAAAGCCAGCAGCTTCGCTTTCAAAGGCGCAAGATTGGCGGAGTCGGCAATGCCTTTGCTTTGCTGCATTTCGCTTTGGCGGACGATCGGCTTGCCTTCCCAGCCATGCGGTGCGGCCAGCTCGAAATACTGAAAGAAAGTCGGGGCGTCGTCGCCCAGCGCGGCCTCGATCTCGTCGCGGCTCCACGTGTAAAAGAGCCCCTCCTCGCCGTCGCTGTCGGCGTCGAGGCTGGCGGCGAAGGCGCCGCCTTCGACACGCATCTCGCGCAGCAGCCAGGCGACGGTCTCTTCGATTCGCAGCCGGAACAAGTCTTTTCCGGTGGCGGCATAGGCCCAGTTGCACAGGCGGATGAGCTGGGCATTGTCATAGAGCATTTTTTCGAAATGCGGCACCAGCCATTCGGCGTCGGTGGAATAGCGGCTGAGACCGCCGCCGACATGATCGTAGATGCCGCCGGCAAGCATCTTTTCGAGACTGGTGAGCACGGCATCGCGGTGGTCCACCTGGCCGTCGCGCAGCCAGGACAGCCAAAGCGTATGCATAAAGGGCGCATTCGGGAATTTGGGCGCGCCCTTCAAGCCGCCGAGATCGTGGTCGATCATGCCGTCGATGCGGCCGGCGAGATCGGCGAGCGTATCGCGGTCGAGCACCGCCTTGCCGTTTGTCCCGGCAAGCCGGGATTCGACATGGGCGGTCAGCCCGTCGGCGCCTTCGGCGAGGCTCTGCTGCTTTTCCCGCCAAGCCTTGTCGACCGCTTCCAGCACCTGGATGAAGCCCGGCCGCCCGTAACGCGCCTCGCGCGGAAAATAGGTTCCGCCCCAGAACGGCTTGCCGTCGGGCGTCAGGAACATGGTGAGCGGCCAGCCGCCC
>NZ_RZSA01000820.1:0-3041 GCF_003998075.1 Mesorhizobium sp. M2A.F.Ca.ET.037.01.1.1
GAGCGTACTTGAAGTACGTGAGCACCGGAAGCGCAGGAAGCCGCCATTTGCAGCCGTCCTCACCTGAATATCGGCCCGCCCTAATCCAGGTCGAACCGCGCGATGACCGGCACATGGTCCGACGGCTTCTCCCAGCCGCGGGCCGCCTGCAGGATCTCGTAGCCTTTGAAAGCCGGCACCAGGTTCGCGGAGGACCAGATGTGGTCGAGGCGGCGGCCGCGGTTCGACGCCTCCCAGTCTTTCGCGCGGTAGCTCCACCAAGTGTAGAGCTTCTGCTCGGCCGGCACGTTGAGCCGCATCAGGTCGACCCAGCCGCCGGTCTTGCGCATCGCCTCGAAATTCGTCGTCTCGACCGGCGTATGGCTGACGACGTTGAGCAATTGCTTGTGCGACCAGACGTCGTGCTCCTGCGGCGCGATGTTCAGGTCGCCGACCAGGATCGACGCCGACGATTCGTCGCCGCTCGCCGGCACGGAATTCATCTCGTAGACGAAATCGAGCTTGTGGCGGAATTTGCGGTTGATCTCCGGATCGGGCTCATCGCCGCCGGCCGGCACGTAGAAATTATGCACCAGCACCGATTTGCCGCCCGCCTGGACCCTGACCGACAGATGCCGGCTGTCGTCGATCTCGCAGAAGCGCCGCTTCTCAACCAGCTCGATCGGCCGGCGCGCGACGGTGGCGACGCCGTGATAGCCCTTCTGGCCGTGAAACAGGATGTGCTCGTAGCCCGCCTTGCGGAATGCCTTCTCCGGGAACAGCTCGTCCGGCACCTTGGTTTCCTGCAGGCAGAGCACGTCGGGCGCGCGCTCCTTCAACAGCCGCTCGACGATCGGCATGCGCAGGCGCACGGAGTTGATGTTCCAGGTGGCGATGGTGAAGGGCATGCGGTGGGGTCCGAGATAAAGCGCAAGACCTGCCAGCAGGGGGATGGGCATGACAGGAAATGACGCCGTTGTGGAAAGAGTCAGTGCCGGACCCTGCCAGCGACCGGCAGCGAAGACAAGCCGAAGCATGCCGCCGATCCTCGAGATGGCCAAGGCTTCCCAACTTCGTCATCCTAGGGCGAAGCGACGAGCGTAGACCCTAGGATCCATGCCGTTCGATCGACGCTAAGCCAGCGGTGCAAATGAAGCGCTTGCCGTGCGCATCTGGTGTCGCATTCTGAACCTCCGCATCCTTCGGCAGAGGTAACGGCATGGATCCTAGGGTCTGCGCTCCGCTTCGCGTCGCTTCGCCCTAGGATGACGAAGGCTTTGGACCGGCGCGCTAAATGGAAGTCAGCGCGTCTTCGTGTTCAGCTCGCGGTTCGCCGTGTAGTCGATCGCAAACGTGTCGGCCGGGAAGCTAACGCCTTCCTTGGTGTTGAAGATCATCACCGTCGTGTCCTTGCCTTGCGCATCGGTGATCGTCCACTGGCGCAGATCATAGGTCTTCGGGTCGAACATCATGGTGATCATCGCGTTGCCGAAGACCGACTTGTCGGAAAGCTTGATGGTCGTAAGGTCGTCCTCTTCCTTGACGGCCTTGACGCGCCCGCCGGAGAGGTCGATCCGGTCGTCGAGCAGCAATTTCAACGGCGTCTTCGACAGCGGGTAGAGATCGGATGTGTTGAGCTTCTTGTTGAGGATCACCACCGACTTTCCGTCGGAGATGACGCGGAAGTTCGAAGAGCCGTCATAGTTGAAGCGGATCTTGCCCGGGCGCTCGAGAAAGAACTTGCCGCCGGTCTGCTCGCCCTTCGGGCCGAACTGGACGAACTCGCCGCTCATCGACTTCACCGAGGAGAAATGATCGGCGATCTTCTGCGCCGCCGGCGGCACCGCCGCCTGCGCGGCCGCCACAAGCTGGTAGCCGGGCACAAGGTTGAGAGCGGCAGCTCCGCCAAGCATCAAGCCGAGGCCGAGGAGCTGGCGGCGGGTGATGGCGAATTCGGTCTGGGTGTTCATGCCGGTCACTTCCTGTGATTCGTGTCGTGGCAGTATGTGGACTCCCACTAGGGCCTAAGTTTGGCGGGTGCGCGACAACTTCGCACAAACGCGCCAGACGATTTCCGGTTGCCTGCTGACCTACGTCTGGTCGGGCCAAGGTTGCCAAGATTCAGGTCAGGCCGGCCTCACCTGAATATCGGCAAACCCTAGAACTTGTCGTCCTCGGTCGGCACCAAAATCTCGCGTTTGCCGGCATGGTTGGCCGGGCCGACAATGCCTTCCTTCTCCATCTTCTCGATGATCGAGGCGGCGCGGTTGTAGCCGATGCCGAGCCGCCGCTGGATGTAGCTGGTCGAGGCCTTGCCGTCGCGCAGCACCACCGCCACCGCCTGGTCGTAGGGATCGTCGGAATCCTCGAAATTGCCGGCGCCACCGCCGCCGGAACCACCCTTGCCGGACGGGCCATCCTCGTCCTCTTCCTCATCGTCCTCCGTGATGGCGTCGAGATATTCCGGCACGCCCTGCAGCTTCAGATGCGCGACGATCCGCTCGACCTCGTCGTCCGAGACGAACGGACCGTGGACGCGCTGGATGCGCCCGCCGCCGGCCATGTAGAGCATGTCGCCCATGCCGAGCAGCTGCTCGGCGCCCTGCTCGCCAAGGATGGTGCGGCTGTCGATCTTCGACGTCACCTGGAAGGAGATGCGGGTCGGGAAATTCGCCTTGATCGTGCCGGTGATGACGTCGACCGAAGGACGTTGCGTTGCCATGATGACATGGATGCCGGCGGCGCGCGCCATCTGCGCCAGCCGCTGCACCGCGCCTTCGATATCCTTGCCGGCCACCATCATCAGGTCGGCCATCTCGTCGATGATGACCACGATATAGGGCATCGGCTCGAGATCGAGGTTCTCGGTCTCGTAGATCGCCTCGCCGGTCTGGCGGTCGAAGCCGGTCTGCACCGTGCGCGAGATTTTTTCGCCCTTGTTCTCCGCTTGCTGAACGCGTGCGTTGAAGCCGTCGATGTTGCGCACGCCGACCTTGGACATCTTGCGGTAGCGGTCCTCCATCTCCCGCACGGTCCATTTCAGCGCCACGACCGCCTTCTTC
>NZ_RZSA01000821.1:0-3035 GCF_003998075.1 Mesorhizobium sp. M2A.F.Ca.ET.037.01.1.1
CTTCTGCATCATCGCCGAAGCGCCTTCCTCATGCGCCTCGACCTTGACGGTGAGGAAGCGAAGGACGTCTTCCGACAGGCCCATCTGGCGCTCCATCTCGTTGAGCGCGGGCGGCGGGCAAGTGATGTCCATCAGCGTGTAGTAAGCCTTCCGGTTCTTCTTGACCCGGTAAGTGAGGGACTTCAGTCCCCAGTTCTCGATCCGGCCGACCGAGCCGCCATTCGCGGTGATGACGCCCTTGTACTGTTCGACAAGCGCGTCAACCTGCTGCTGCGACAGGTCCTGCCGGGCAAGAAACACATGTTCGTAAAGAGCCATTATGTCTTTCTGCCTTTCTTCGTTTCTCTGTCCGGCCCTCGCGGCTAAGCCTCTGCAACTTGTCTGACCCGACGAAACGGGGAAGAAAGGAGCATCGCGAGACGGTCGAGAGCGGAGACACGGGAGGCTAAAAGCACTTCTGGCTTCGTGTCGCGGCTTCGAAAAGCCACGGCCCTCCGTTCAGCCCCCAGCAAGGACCGGCAGATTGGGCGCGTCTATATAGCAATTTCGCGGGAAGGCAAGGGCGGGAACGGGCCAGCATGACCGCAGAGTGTCGCAGGCTTCAGAAAAACGCCAGCGCAGCCAATACCCGATCTTGCGGTAATCGGGCTTTAACCACCCCAAAAGGTTGTATCCGGTACATGCCTTCATCGGCCCCAAGCCTGCGCCGGTTGGGCGGCAGCACGCATTCCGGAAGCACGGTCATCCCGTGCATCGCGAAGCCGCTCGAAGGCGGTGCTTTGGCTTTGGTCAGAATTTCCCGCTGATGTCGAACACGACGGCATCGCCCTTCATTCGGTTCTTGACCTCCAACTCGTGCGCCCACCGCAAAGTAAGATTCACCTCAGTCTTTCCGAACTCCGCCTTGTAAGACACCAGAGGTCCGATGGCGATCGAGCGGCCTTTGAAGCCGTCGTGAGCGTCGGCGAAGGTGCTGTCGTCATCCTGGAACTGGTACAAGAACCCGGCGATAGCCCCAACCGAGAAATTCTTGGTGATATTTTTTGTCAGCGCGAGGTCGAGATGCGCCATCGCGCCGCTGTAATAGTCTGTGTCTTCATTTCTGGTGTTGATGTCGACGCCGAACTTCGCGGAAAAATCCAATCCCTGTTCGGGGAACAGGCGGGTGAAGCCTACAGCCGGTGTGAACGTCCAGTAGTTTAGCCCGAGGAACACCAGACGCCCTTTGTCCCACAGGCCCGTCGGTGCGGTGACGGTCAACGAGGTCGAGACGAAAGTGTTCATGGCGTCGTTGTGCCAGCCGAACACGAGCGGCGCGACCGCAATGTCGCCGAGGCCGGCCAAGTGATCGTCGGCCTCGATCGGACCTAGAGACGCCTCCGCCTGGGACCAGGCGATAGGAACGGCTCCCTGGACCGCATAGGTCCAGTTTCCGGGAAGATGCAGTTCGGGTACATAGACGCCGGCAAGAGCGGTGATCCACATATCCGCTTTGAGACCGAGAGCCACGGTGTCGTTGCCGAACGGAATCTCGCCACTCGCCTTGCCATGGTAGTAGGCGTTCGAGATCGCCCAGTAGCCGACGCCGGAAGTCGGAGGAACGATGCCCATGCCGGGGCCGGCGGTGATGCCGGGTATGTAGCGGCCGGCCGCGGCCTCCGTCGCGTTGCCGGCGCTGCTGAAGCATGTCGCGGCGGCTCCGAGGCATCCTGCCATCAGGCGCATGATTGTCGCGGATCTCATATGCGTCCCCTTCATTTTTCCGGAAACAGGAATGTCAGCGTGGTTCGTATGCCCCATTGCGGTGCCCCCTGCGGCGCTTCGGCGTAGTATTTGGCGCCGACCTGAATGCTCATCGCCTGATCCCCGAGCTTGAACACCTGCGAAATGCCGAGATTGATCGGCACCGTCCATTGGTCGCTTTTCCAGTCATAGCTGGCCTCGGTGTTCAACGAGAGGGTGCGGCCGTGGCCGAGGCCATAGGATACGAAGGGTTGCACAAATGTCTGGCTGATATCGGCACGGTCATGATCACCTGCCACCGACCAGATGTGATTGCCGAGCACGCCGATCGTCCATGGTCCCGTCTGCTTGGCCAGAACGCCGGTTGGGCCGAGGCCGAACTTGCCGGTTCCCAGGAAATCATCGGTGGCGGTCGGCAACAGAAACACCGGGCCGATGCCCCAGATGATGCCGTTTGGATTGGGCGCCTTGGGCGACAGGAAAAGACTGGCATTGATGTCACCCAAGCCGAACACGTCGCCGCCCGGAGAATAGTCGCGATAGCCGATCGGGATGACCGTGCGCGAAAGGATCAGCCAGTCGTCGTTCAGCGAAATGGGAATGACCGGCTGGATATTGGCCGTATAGGCGAAGCCATGGCCGTTCGCGCCGGCACCGAAATCAAAATTGCTCTGGATCGGCACGCTGACCATGTTCGCGACAGGATTCGCGAGTTTCTTCGCCAGGTCGTCGGTGTCCTGGGAGACGGCCGGCGACACTGACAAAACTGCCATTGCCACGACGGTTGCACGTAAGCGCACGGCCTGCTCCTTCACTTCGCAGGCTCGGCCTCAGGGAACTTCCATTTGCCGTCGAGGATTTCGGCCCGCGGGCGATAGAGCCGCACCATGTAGTTCCAGCCCTCCATGATCGGCAGGCAGTTGGGGATCTTGCCATCGCAGCCGCCGAACCGGATCGCGACTGACCCGTCCTGATAGGCCTTGGCAGTGATGTCGTTCAGCGTGTAGGCGTTGATGGCGTTCTTTTGATAGTAGCCCTTCGCGTCGTAAAGGCTGATCGACCAGAACCCGTCGACGGGAACATCCTTGACCTTCAAAGTGTAGTTGGTTTTTCCATCGTTCTTTTTCGGCACCACATTGAGATAAATCGCATCCTTCGGGGCGTTGGCGCCCCATGCTGAAGCAGCGCCGATCAGATATTGGACAGGGTCCACCTCTTCTTTCGTGCCGAAGGCGCGGCGGGTATCGGTGACGGTGCTCGCAAGAACGAGCAAGGCTTCGCGAACTTTCTTC
>NZ_RZSA01000822.1:0-3031 GCF_003998075.1 Mesorhizobium sp. M2A.F.Ca.ET.037.01.1.1
CCCTGGAATAGTAGCCGAGCCCGGCCCAGGCTTTCATCACGTCTTCGGCGGGGGCCGCCGCCAGCGCCTCGACCGTCGGCCATTTCTCGACGAAATTGCGGAAATAGGCCTTTACCGCCTCGACCGTGGTCTGCTGCAGCATCACCTCGGACATCCACACGCGATAAGGATCGGCCCTCACGCCGCGCGCAAACGCAACCGGCGTGACGCGCCAGGGCAGGTCGCGGTGATGCGCGTCGTACCAGGCAAGCAGGCGGGACGCGATGCCCGTGTCTTCGGACGCGGCTTTCTGTGATGCCTTGCGGGTCTGGTCGAGCGGTGCCATTGATCGGATGAATTGGGGAATGGAGAACGCACATGGCAGGGAAAAGGCCCTTCGGCAATCCCGTTCCGGTGAGCGATCTCGCCACCGAGATCCTCGACCCGGTGCTGAAGAAGCGCGCCGGCATCTCGATCGGGCTGGTGCAGTCCTGGGAGGAAATCGCCGGGCCGCGCCTGGCCACTCATTCGCGCCCGGAAAAAATCCAGTGGCCGCGCCGGCTGCATGAGGACGACCCGTTCGAGCCGGCGACGCTGATCATCGCCTGCGAAGGCATGGCGGCTCTGCATCTGCAGCACGAGGCCGGCGAGGTCATCAACCGCGTCAACGCCTTCCTGGGCTTCAACGCTATCGGCCGCATCAAGATCCTGCAGAAACCGGTGCTTTCGCAAAAGGCGCGGCCGAAGCCCGCGCCGCGACCCTTGACCGAGGCCGAGAAGGCAAAGCTTTCGCATCTGGTCGGCAAGATCGAGGACGACGGCCTGCGCGCTTCGCTGGAGCGGCTTGGCGCCACAATTTTGGGTGAAAGGAAGCCCAAAGGGTCGTAAGAAGCGTCATGAATGCGTCACCAATCTCGCGCATTCGTGATGCTCGTGATCAAGTTTCGCGATTGGATTGGGGATCGGGATGCCTTAATTCGCGCCAACTCTCGCCTTTTCTAGCCCTTGCATTGCAAAATCCAACCGATATCAGGTGATTCGCATGAACCGTGCCCCGTTTGGCAATAGCTTGTCCCGCAGAAACCTTCTGACAGCGCTGGCCGCTGTTCCTGCGGTGGCGCTGCTTGCCGCATGCAGCGACTCCGGCGAGGAGGCCAAGGCCGCCGACGTGAAGCCCGCCGACCCGTCGACGCCTGCCAAGCCCGCCGCCACTCCGGCGGCCGCCCAGGTGCCGGAGGCACAGGGCACGGTCGACATGGCGGAACTGCTCAAGCCCGGCGCGCTGCCCGAAAAGCAGCTCGGCAAGGACGACGCCAAGGTCACCATCGTCGAATACGCCTCGATGACCTGCCCGCATTGCGCGCATTTCGCCATGACCACCTTCCCCGAGCTGAAGACCAAGTATATCGACACCGGCAAGGCGCGTTACATCCTGCGCGAATTCCCGTTCGACCCGAGCGCCGAGGCCGGCTTCATGCTGGCGCGCTGCTCCAAGGACAATTACTTCGCCATGGTCGACGTGCTGTTCAAGCAGCAGCCGAGCTGGGTCGGCGTCAACAACACCAAGGAAGCGCTGCTGCAGATCTCCAAGCTCGCCGGTTTTACACAGGAGTCCTTTGAGTCCTGCTTGACGGACCAGAAACTTCTGGACGATGTGAGAGCAGTCCAGAAACGCGGAGCGGACGAGTTCAAGGTCGACTCGACGCCGACCTTCTTCATCAACGGAAAGACCTACAAAGGGGCGATGTCGATTGAGGAAATGTCGGCCATCATCGACCCTCTGCTCTGACATCCAGGCCGCGCCGAAGCGGTCAGGCTTTGGCGCGATGGCCTGTAGTGTAGGGCGGCGCGAATGAAATTTTCGCGCCTTCGCCTTCTCGGTTTCAAATCCTTCGTCGAGCCCGGCGAGTTCGTCATCGAACGCGGGCTGACCGGCATTGTCGGGCCGAACGGCTGCGGCAAGTCAAACCTCGTCGAAGCTTTGCGCTGGGTGATGGGCGAAAGCTCCTACAAGAACATGCGCGCGTCCGGCATGGACGACGTGATCTTTTCCGGCTCCGGCGCGCGCCCGGCGCGCAACACCGCCGAAGTCACGCTTTTCCTCGACAACACAGACCGCACGGCGCCGGCCGCCTTCAACGACGCCGACGAATTGCAGGTCTCGCGCCGCATCGAGCGCGAGGCCGGCTCGCTCTACCGCATCAACGGCAAGGAAGCCCGCGCCAAGGACGTGCAGTTGCTCTTTGCCGACCAGTCGACCGGCGCCCGCTCGCCCTCCATGGTCGGCCAGGGCCGTATCGGCGAGTTGATCCAGGCGAAGCCGCAGGCGCGCCGCGCGCTGCTCGAAGAAGCGGCCGGCATTTCCGGCCTGCACACGCGCCGACATGAAGCCGAGCTTCGGCTGAAGGCCGCCGAGCAGAATCTGGAACGGCTGGACGACGTCGTCGGCGAGCTGGAAGGCCAGATCGAAAGCCTGAAGCGCCAGGCGCGCCAGGCCTCGCGCTTCAAGAACCTGTCGGCCGATATCCGCAAGGCCGAAGCGACGCTGTTGCATCTGCGCTGGACGCTGGCAAAGACCCAGGAAGGCGAGGCGCGCTCCGCGCTTGCCGTCGCCACCACGCTGGTCGGCGACCGCGCCGCCGCCCAGATGGCCGCCGCCAGGGAGCAGGGCATCGCCGCGCACCGGCTGCCGGACCTGCGCGACGCCGAAGCCGCCGCGGCCGCCGCCTTCCAGCGCCTGTCGATCGCCAAGACGCAGATCGAGGAGGAGGCCGGCCGCATCCGTGCCCGCCAGACCGAGCTCGAACGCCGTCTGCAGCAGCTCGACGCCGACATCGCCCGCGAGGAGCGGATGGTGCGCGACAATGCCGATATCCTCGAGCGCCTGCGCGTCGAGGAAGCCGAGCTCAATTCGGAAAATGCCGGCGCCGCCGAGCGCGAGGCGACCACGCGCGCCGCTTTCGAGCAGGCAGGTGCTACGCTGTCGCAGAGCGAGGCAAGACTTGCCGCGCTGACCGCCGAGCGCGCCGAGGCGGCGGCCTCGCGCCACCAG
>NZ_RZSA01000823.1:0-3029 GCF_003998075.1 Mesorhizobium sp. M2A.F.Ca.ET.037.01.1.1
ATGTAGATGAGCGGCAAGGAGTCGAATACTGACTGGGCCGTGGTTCCGGCGATGCCCGCCGTTTCGACCGCCGTGTCGCCGCCGCCGAGCAAGGCATCGCCTTGGCGAAAGATGAGCACGCCGAGCATGGCAATGACCAGAACCATGGCAGCCCAGAAGAATCGCAGTTGCCGCGTCAGTGATTGTGCAGGCGCGGCCGGCGCCATAAACGGCACGGGTTCGTCCGATGTCGGGCTGTCGAGATAGTCGGCCGCCGGAGCGGCTTCGGCCGATGCCTGGGGTTGGCGCGCGATGTTGCCGGTGGCGGACCTTGCGTCACCGGGCAGGCGGATTGCGTTCAGCTCATAGGAGGGGATATAGCCGCCGCGCGGGATCGCGATACGCACCGGTTCGGCGATGCCTTCATTGGCAAAGTACTGATCCAGGAGCTCGCGTAGGCGACCGGCCTGAACCCTGACCACGGCGTCGGTGGAGGCGTCGAAATCGCCGTCCTTGCCGAAGACGTCCATGGCGATGGAAACGCCCTTCAGCCTGTCCGCCTCGCCAGCCTGCTCGCGCTCTACCAGGTAGCGTAAAAGCCTGCGGGCACGCTCGGATCGTCCGAACGTCTCGCTGGCAAGCAGTCGCTCCAATGTCTCGCGCACTGCGGGGGCGGCAGGCGGGGCATGCTCCAAGTGTCGATCCTTCCGAACTCGGCACAGGTTAGGGCGCGATAATATAGCGCTCGCGCCGGCGCACAAGGATGCTTCTGTTATGTGATCGCGTAAGCCACCGGAAATTCCCCCGCCGGTTAACGAACGACAAGGAAGTTGCGTCTGCTTGCAACACGGCGCGTCCGCAAGGCGCGTCGTGTTCGGGAGCCTGACTGGTCAGCCGGCCTTACCACCGATGATGCGATTGGCGGCCGAAACGACGGCCTCCAGCGAGGCGGCGACGATGTTGGTGTTGATGCCGGCGCCGAACAGCTTGCCGCCCGGATATTCCATCTCGACATAGGAGATGGCCGAGGCGTTGGAGCCGCGCTGCAAGGAATGCTCGGAATAGTCGAGCACCGACATGTCGACGCCGACATGGCGCGAGAGCGCATCGACAAAGCCGTCGATCGGGCCGGTGCCCGAGCCGGTGATCGTCACTTCCCTGCCATTGTCGATTATATCCGCCTCCACGATGCGTCGGCCCTTCACCTCGGTATCGGGGAAGGTGCGGTGGTCGAGGAACTTCAGCCGCGCGCCGGGCTGGTCGATATAGGTTTCGAGGAAGCGTTCGTGGATGCGCTTGGCCGGCACTTCCTTGCCTTCCGCGTCAGTGATCGCCTGAATCGCCTGGCTGAACTCGATCTGCAGATTGCGCGGCAGATTGAGGCCGTAATCCGCCTGCAGCACATAGGCGATGCCGCCCTTGCCCGATTGCGAGTTGATGCGGATGATCGCCTCATAGGTGCGGCCGACATCGGCCGGATCGATCGGCAGGTAAGGCACTTCCCAGATCGGAGTGTTGGCCTTCTTCAGCGCCTTCATGCCCTTGTTGATAGCGTCCTGATGCGAGCCCGAGAAAGCCGTGTAGACCAGCTCGCCGACATAAGGATGGCGCTCCGGGATCTTCAGCTGGTTCGAATATTCGTAGACATCCTTCATCCGGTTGATATCGGAGCAGTCGAGCTCCGGATCGACGCCCTGGGTGAACATGTTGAGCGCCAGCGTCACGATATCGACATTGCCGGTGCGCTCGCCATTGCCGAACAGCGTGCCTTCGACGCGGTCGGCCCCGGCCATCAGGCCAAGCTCGGTGGTGGCGACGCCTGTGCCGCGGTCGTTGTGCGGATGCAGCGAGATGATCAGGTTCTCGCGGTTGTCGAGATTGCGGCACATCCATTCGATGCGGTCGGCATAGACGTTGGGCGTCGACATCTCGACCGTCGAGGGCAGGTTGATGATCAGCTTGTTGTCGGCCGTCGGCTTCACGATCTCCGTGACGGCGTTGCAGATCTCCAGCGCGACGTCGAGCTCGGTGCCGGTGAAGCTTTCCGGCGAATATTCGAAGCGGTAGCCGCCGCCGGCCTTGGCCGCCATGTCGGTGATCATCTTGGCGGCGTCGGTGGCGATGCGCTTGATGCCGGCGACGTCCTTTTCGAAGACGACGCGGCGCTGCAATTCGCTGGTCGAATTGTAGAAATGCACGATCGGGCGGTGCGCGCCCTTGAGCGCCTCGAAGGTCCGTGTGATCAGTTCTGGCCGGCACTGCACCAGCACCTGGAGCGATACATCGCGCGGCACGCCGCCTTCCTCGATGCACCAGCGCGCGAAGTCGAAATCGGTCTGCGAGGCCGAGGGGAAGCCGATCTCGATTTCCTTGAAGCCCATGTCGAGGAGCAGCGCGAACATGCGCGCCTTGCGCTCATGACCCATCGGGTCGATCAGCGCCTGGTTGCCGTCGCGCAGGTCGACCGAGCACCAGATCGGCGCCTTGTCGATCACCTTGTTCGGCCAGGTGCGATCGGTCAGGCCGACAGTGGGGTAAGACTGGTACTTGCGGGCTGCATCCGGCATGTGGCCGGCCGCGCGCTTCCCGGCTTCAGCCTCGTCGGCGCGGATTTCTTCTCGTGCGTTCATCGTCTCTTCTCCGGGCGGCTCGCATGTTCGCCTTGGGCGGATTGATGGCGAGCGTCGCCTCTACCAGAATTGCATTCGCTTGATTATGACTTTGCCAAGGAGCATGCGCCTGAGGCGGCGGGTATCGACCGCCGGGCGCTCCTTCAGCGAACCCGGCGATCGCCGATAAGGCCGAGAAGAAGCAGGGTGGAAGCGAGCGCGCGCGCGGTCCCGCCGGCAAAGCCGGGGCGAGAAGAAGCGACGGAGCGGACGCGCGTGGTCATGGCGGCTCTCTTACAGGAGCGGCCCGCCGGAGGCAAGCGTGCGCAGGGGCGAATGCGCCGAGCCTGGTCTCGTCGCGGGCGGTGATGTCTTCCCCGCGCCTTGTAAATGGGCCAGACTTGGTTCCGAAGGCTTGGCTGCCAAGCGAAGCTCCGGGAG
>NZ_RZSA01000824.1:0-3027 GCF_003998075.1 Mesorhizobium sp. M2A.F.Ca.ET.037.01.1.1
GAAGAGAGGCATCATGGCCAATACTTCCTCGGCCAAAAAGGCTACGCGCAAGATCGCCCGCCGCGCTGCGGTCAACAAGAACCGCCGCTCGCGCGTCCGCACCTATGTCCGCAAGGTCGAAGAGGCACTGGCCGCCGGCGACAAGGCCGCTGCGGTGGAAGCCTTCAAGGCTGCGGAACCGGAATTGATGCGCGCCGCCACCAAGGGCGTCGTCCACAAGAACACGGCTTCCCGCAAGGTTTCGCGACTGGCTCAGCGGGTCAAGACGCTGTCGGCCTGACCGACTCAATCCTCCATCGATTTGGAACCCGGCCGCACAGGCCGGGTTTTTTCGTTTGCCGGCAAGTACTTAAAAAGTTCGCCCGCAAGCTGCACTTGTGAGGCGATTCAAAATGCCGGTATTGTTTTGCCGGCATATACAGCGCCGCTTATATCTGCGCGCCTCTGCCGCGGCAGCTGCCCAAATTCTCCTGTCAAAAATTCCGCATTCTTTTCAGGTGCTTACAGACGGTCATCCACAGCTTGTTCAACGCACGGCCGGACCGCGGGGGAGAAGTAGCTGTCAAGAGAATTATTTCAGAATATTTCGTTTCGGGCGGTCTTTTTCATATTCGCCGGAAAAGGGTTTGAATCACAATGGCTTTGTCAAAACGTGCCGTCGCAGCACCCGAATTCAAGCCCCGTTCGGTAACCAGATTCGTTAAAAAACCGTTAGATGTGGCCTTGCCCTATCCACAGCGATTTCGGTAATGTCCATCCATCGAAGGGACGGGCACTAAGCCCCTGACCCAGCCTGAATCGGCCAGCACAAAATGGCAGAATTCATGACGTGGAGCAATTCCGCGCGTGGCTTGGTTTGTCTCTTCGGTGCGGTAGGGGACTGGCGTAATTGTACATTGGCGGTCGATGTCTCGCCGGCGTTTTCGCCGGAGGGTGGCGTATTGCCTTGTCTTTGTCGGAAGCCGGCGTGCGGAGCCGGCGGCTGGTCCCTTGCGCGAGTTGCGATGACCGTTTGCCGGCGGCGGCAGGGCAGCGCGGCGAATGAGGTCGCCGGACCAAGGATGCAGGAGGCGCATCCCCGGCGGGAAAAGGGTACGAGAAGACAAGGAACTGTGATCATGCAAAGCGGCATCGAGAGGGAGATAGCGGGCGATCTCCCATTTCCAGCAACTTTTGTCGGAGAGGGCGACGTGGCGGTATCCAGCGACGCGGAACAGAAGTTCGAACGGGTCAAGGCCCAGCTGAAGGCGCGTCTGGGGGCCGAGGTCTATTCGAGCTGGTTTGGTCGCATGAAAGTCGCCGAGGCCTCCCGCGGCATTGTCCGCATCTCGGTGCCGACCGCCTTCCTGCGGTCATGGATCAACGGCCACTATCTCGAGCTTATCGCGGAGCTGTGGCGGCATGAGGATCCCGACGTCCTCAAGATCGAGATCGTCGTGCGCACCGCGACGCGCCAGGGGCGCAACCATGTCGAGCCGGAAATCGCGCCGGCCCGCAAGACGACCAGGCAGACGCACACCGCGCTCGCCAACGGCACCGCGAGCGCCGGACGCGTGGAACAACGGGCGCCGGCGCCCCGCCAGGGCGCGTCCGCGGAACCGGAGTTCCGCCACAATGTTCTGGGGTCGCCGCTCGACCCGCGCTACACGTTCGCCTCCTTCATCGAGGGACCGTCCAACAGGGTGGCCTTCGCGGCGGCGAGAGCCGTGGCGGAATCGCAGTCGAGCGCGGTGCGTTTCAACCCGCTTTTCCTGCATGCCACCGTCGGGCTCGGCAAGACGCATCTCTTGCAGGCGATCGCGGCGGAATCGCTGCGACACAATCCGAAGTCGCGCGTCGTCTATCTGACGGCGGAGTATTTCATGTGGCGCTTCGCCACCGCGATCCGCGACAACAACGCGCTGACGCTGAAGGAGCAGCTGCGCGACATCGATCTCCTGATCATCGACGACATGCAGTTCCTGCAAGGCAAATCGATCCAGCACGAATTCTGCCACCTCATCAACATGCTGCTCGACAGCGCCAAGCAGGTGGTGGTCGCGGCCGACCGGCCGCCGTCGGAACTGGAATCGCTGGAACCGCGCGTGCGGTCGCGCCTCAATGGCGGCGTGGCGCTGGAAATGTCGGCGCCGGATTTCGCCATGCGGCTCGGCATGCTGAAGCTGCGCCGCGCCACCGCCAAGAGCGATGACACCTCGCTCGACATCTCGGACGAGATCCTGGAGCATGTCGCCCGTACGGTCACCGGCAGCGGGCGCGAGCTTGAGGGCGCCTTCAACCAGCTTCTGTTTCGCCAGTCCTTCGAGCCGCAGATCACGATCGACCGGATCGACGAGATCCTCGGCCACATCTATCGCTCGGGCGAGCCGAAGCGGGTGCGCATCGAGGACATCCAGCGCATCGTGGCGCGCCATTACAACGTGTCGAAGACGGAGCTTCTGTCCAACCGGCGCACGCGCACGATCGTCAAGCCGCGGCAGGTGGCCATGTATCTGTCGAAAGTGATGACGCCGCGCTCGCTGCCGGAGATCGGGCGGCGTTTCGGCGGCCGCGACCACACGACCGTGCTGCATGCCGTGCGCAAGATCGAGGACCTTTCGGGCGGGGACAACACGCTGGCGCAGGAGCTCGAACTGCTCAGAAGGCTGATCAACGACCAGGCCTGAGGCGATGCAAAAATGGCCGGCGACCCGCTTCGCCGGCTTTATCCCCAGAAAGCCCGCGCAACCGGCCCGAACCGGTGCCGCGGGCTTGCCTTTGCAGGCTTTTTACTGTCAGCTTACGGAGATTCTGGAAGCCTTTCAGGGCTTTCGCGGGATGCCGCCTGCCGGTGACCCGTTCATTCATTGAAGCGAGCCTGTTCGTCATGCGTGTTATCCTGGAACGGTCAAATCTCCTGAAGTCCCTCAACCACGTCCACCGCGTGGTCGAGCGGCGCAACACCATCCCGATCCTCTCCAACGTGCTGCTCAGCGCCGAAGGCGCGAGCCTCGAGATGAAGGCGACCGACCTCGACCTCGAGGTGAC
>NZ_RZSA01000825.1:0-3023 GCF_003998075.1 Mesorhizobium sp. M2A.F.Ca.ET.037.01.1.1
GGTGATGTCGGTGACATAGTACATGAACAGGGTGCCGATGAGCGGCCCGAGCGTGGTCGCGGCGCCGCCAAGCAGCACCCAGAGCAGCGGCAGGATCGAATACTGGATCGACGCGAAATTCGATCCGACATAGCCGAACAGCAGCGCATAGGTGGCGCCAGACGCGGCGCAGATGGCGCCGGAGGCGACGACAGCGATGAGCTTGTTGGCGACCGTGTCATAGCCAAGCATCTTCGTGCGCTCTTCGTTTTCTCGGATGGCGACCAGCACACGGCCGAAGCGGGAGCGGACAAGGGCGAGCGCGATGAGCAGCACGACCGAGAGCAGCGCCAGCGCGCCCATGTAGCGCACCGTCGGGTTGGTCAGGTCGAGGGATGCGCCGCCGATCGAAATCACCCGCGATGCCTGCTGGATGACCAGCCCCTGGTCGCCGCCGGTCCAGGCGGCGAAATAGAGGATGAGCAGATAGAAGACCTGAGCGAACATCATGGTGACGATCATGAACGCCACGCCCGAGGTGCGCAGCGCCAGCAGGCCGATAACCAGGGCGAGCAGCGCGCCACAGGCGACGCCGGCGACGAAGGCTTCCGGCACGCCCCAGCCGATATGGTAGACGGTCAGGCCCGCGCCATAGAGGCCGGCCGAGAAGAACATGGCGTGGCCGAGGCTGAGCAGGCCGACATAGCCGAAGAGCAGATTGTAGCCCATGGCGAAGACCGCCAGTACCATGATTCGAGCAAACAGACCCTGATGGTAATCCGGCAGGACGAAGTTCAGCGCGAACAAAAGCGCGATGACGCCGATATGCAGGGCATAGGTCTTTGCCGGCGAAGCATCCCTCATCGCGGCGCGGTTCCGAACAGGCCTTGCGGGCGGAACACCAGCACCATGGCGACCACCAGCGTGGCGATGATCTTGGCGAGCGTCGGCGAGAAGAACATCGAGATGATGCCGTCGGAGAGGCCGATCAGGACGGCAGCGACCACGGTTCCGCGGAGCGATCCCAGGCCACCGATGATGACGACGATGAAGGACAGAAGCAGCGGGTCCTGTCCCATCAGATAATGCGCCTGGCTGATCGGCACGATCAGCACCGCGGCGATCGCCGCCAGCATGGCGCCTATGGCGAAGACGCCGGCATAGACGCGCTCGACAGGAATGCCGAAGGCCTGCGCCGTCTCGCGATCATATTGGGTGGCGCGCATGATCAGGCCGATCTTCGTGCGCGTCAGCACCAGCCAGGTGATCACGAGCAGGAAAGCGGAAGCGGCGACCACCGAGAGCTTGTAGCCGGAATAGCCGAACCAGGGCAGAAGGATGCGGTAGCTGAAAGGCGGCTCGACCGGGCGCGCCTCTGGACCGTAGAAGGTGAGCGCCAGCTGCTGGATGATGTAGAGCATGCCGATGGTGGCGACGATGGTGCTTTCGGGATTGTAGTTCAGCCGCCGCAGCACCAGCCATTCGGCGAGGAATGCGACCAGCCCAACGAGCAAGGGCGCGACCACGAGTGCTGCGACGAAGCCTACCGCCGGATGGCCGGAAATCGCCGTCGAGACCGCCCAGGCGAGCACCGCGCCCAGCATGAAGAACTCGCCGTGAGCGACATTGACGATGCGCATGACGCCGAACACCAGCGACAGGCCGAGCGCCGTCAGCGCCAGCACGGCGGAGGTGACCAGGCCTTCAAGGGCGGCGAGGAGGAGGTGGGGTCCGAAATGCATGGATTATTTGCCAACGGAGGCGCGAGACCCCCCTCTCTGCCCTGCCGGGCAGGGGGGAGATTGGCAGTTCCTGCGAAGGCGCCCACCTGCCGGCCTGAGCGATTGGCGAAAGCGGAAATAACAGCTGATCTCCCCCCTTGAGGGGAAGATGTCCGGCAGGACAGAGAGGGGGGCCTGGGCGCTCACGCTGGTTGGAATGAACCTACAGCGCCTGCGTCGTGTAATCCCCTTCCGGCTCGTAGAGGCCGTCCTCGATCTTGGTCTTGTGCACGACCTTGAGCTTGCCGCCTTCGACCTTGGAGATGTTCTGGATGCCGAAACACTGGTGGATCTTGCCGTTGAAGGTCTTCGGGCCCTGCGGATGTTCCGGTCCCTCGGCGAATTCCTTCAGCGCCTCGGTCGCCTCGACCAGCTTGGCGCGGTCCTCCGGTCCCTTGTAGCCGGCATCTTCCATCGCCTTCTTGACCACGTAGAGCGTTTCCCAGCAGCCGAACATGTGCGAGGCGGTGGAGATGTCCTTGGGATCGCCGACCGCGGCGCCATTGTCGTCGATGCCGACGGCGGCGCGATAGGCTTTCTGCGCGGCGGAATCATCGGGCTGCGCGTAGCGCGGCGAGCCTTCCCAGAAATGGCTGCCGTCGAGGAATTCGAGGCCGGGGCTGTTGATGTCGACGGCCTCGAGCGAATCCATGAAGCCGAAAAGCTGCGGCCTTTGCGAACCGTAGAACTCGCCGAGCTCCTTGACGAAGGTGAGCACCGCAGGGCCGACCATGACGTGGTAGATCACCTCGGTCTCGGCCGGGATCTGCGGGAAGTATTTGGTGAAGGACGATTCCGTCGGCGGGATGGCGATCTGGGCGATGACGTCGGCGCCTTGCGCCTTCAGCGCCGGCGGCAGGTAGTCGCGATGGTCGTAGCCGAAGGCAAAGTCGGGGAAGATCTGCGTCACCTTCTTGCCGGCGTTCGCCGCGATCCACGGCGCCATGGACTGGATCTGGCTCTTCACGTCGGTGATGCCGGGCTGGAAGACGTAGCGGTTGAGTTTGGTCGAGGCGACGTGATGGCCTTCGCTGACCACGAAATAGGGGATCTTGTTCTCGCCGGCGGCGGGCGCCGAGCCGATCACCACATGCGAGAACAAGGTGCCGAAGACGATATCGGTCTTGTGCTGCTTGGCGAATTTGTTGACCACCTCGGCGCCGCGCGCCGGATCGGTGCCGTCGTCCTCGATCACCAGCTCGACCTTGCGGCCGCTGATGCCGCCGGCGTCGTTGATCGCCTTGACGGCGGCAGCACTTGTCT
>NZ_RZSA01000826.1:0-3021 GCF_003998075.1 Mesorhizobium sp. M2A.F.Ca.ET.037.01.1.1
CCCACCGTCTCGATGCCGGAAGGCAAGTCGACGTCCTCTTCCGGCTTGCCGATCCGCTCGCGTACCCAGGCGAAATAGATGAGCTTGGTGGACATCTCACTCATCCATGATGTGCTTGAGGCCGGCGCGGAAATAGTCGTAGCCGGTGTAGAGCGTGACGAGCGCCGCGACCCACAACAGCACCAGGCCGATCTGGGTGGTCAGCGGAAAGATCTTGTCGCCGGCCGGGCCGACCAGCAGGAAGGCGATGGCGACCATCTGGATGGTGGTCTTCCACTTGGCGAGCTGCGTCACCGGCACCGACACTTTCAGGGCCGCCAGATATTCGCGCAGGCCCGAAACCAGGATCTCGCGGCACAGGATGATGATCGCCGCCCAGAGCGACCAGCCGGCGATGCCGGCGTGGCGGTCTGTGTCGGCGGCAAGCAGGAGCAGACAGGTGGCGACCAGCAATTTGTCGGCTATCGGATCGAGCATCTTGCCGATGTTGGAAGTCTGCTGCCAGGCGCGCGCGAAATAGCCGTCAAAGTAATCGGTGATCGAGGCGAGCAGGAAAATGACCAGCGCCGACCAGCGGGCGAAGTCGGACGACTTCAGATGTCCTTCGAGAAAAAAGCACAGCACGACCAGCGGCACCGCGACGATGCGGGCGTAGGTGAGGATGTTCGGCAGGTTGAACGCGCGTTGTGCCATATCGTCTCGGGAAATCTCCACCGCCAGAGGTACTCAAATCAGAAGCCAATGTAGGGGGTCAACAGCCGAGATTCGATTGGACAGGGAAAAATGGCGTGAAGCGCGTTGTGAGGTACCCCCTCGGGACATCCCTGCCCGACCGCCTCAGCTCTCATGAAAATGATTGTAGACCAGCTTCGCCACATGCTCGGAAATGCCGTCGACCTTGACCAGGTCCTCGACCGCGGCGCGGCTGACCGCCTTGGCGGTGCCGAAGGCGAGCAGCAGGGCGCGCTTGCGGCCGGGGCCGATACCGGCGATCTCGTCGAGCGGGCTTTTCACCATCTCCTTCTTGCGCCGCGCGCGATGCGAGCCGATGGCGAAGCGGTGCACCTCGTCGCGCAGGCGCTGGACGAAATAGAGCACCGGGTCGCGCACCGGCAACATGAAGCTTTCCCTGCCCTTGACGAAGAAGCGCTCGCGGCCGGCATCGCGGTCCGGGCCCTTGGCGATGCCGATGGCGACAACCCGATCCTCGACGCCGAGATCGGCAAGGATCTGGCGCACCGCCGTCATCTGGCCCTGGCCGCCATCGATCAGGATGACGTCGGGCCAGGCCGGAAAACCGCCATTGCCGGCGACCAGATCCTCGTCACCGGTTTCGTCCGCGGTTGCGCCAGGCTGCTCGTCGCCATGCTCCTTGAGCAGCCGCGAGAAACGCCGCTGCATCACCTCGCGCATCATGCCGAAATCGTCGCCCGGCGTGATCTCGGTCGAGCGGATGTTGAATTTCCGGTACTGGTTCTTCACGAACCCTTCCGGCCCGGCGACGACCATGGCGCCGACCGCATTGGTGCCCATGATGTGCGAGTTGTCGTAGACCTCGATGCGCACCGGCGGCTTTACCAGGCCGAAGGTCTCGGCGAATCCCTGCAGCAGCCGCGCCTGGGTCGAGGTCTCGGCCAGCCTGCGGCCGAGGGCCTCGCGGGCGTTCTGCAGCGCGTGATCGGTCAGGTCCTTCTTCTCGCCGCGCTGCGGCACCGAGATCGTAATCTTGCGGCCGGCATGGGTGGACAGCGCTTCCGCCAGCAGTTCCTGCTCCTGCGCGGTCTGCGACAGAAGCAGCGTGCGCGCCGGCAGCTTGTCGTCATAGAACTGCGCCAGGAACGAGCCCAGCACCTCAGCCGGCTCCAGCGCCGGATCGGCCTTGGGGAAATAGGCGCGGTTGCCCCAGTTCTGGCCGGTGCGGAAGAAGAACACCTGGATGCAGGTCTGGCCGCCCTCCTGATGGATGGCGAAGACGTCGGCCTCCTCCACCGTCTGCGGGTTGATGCCCTGATGCGCCTGCACATGGGAGAGCGCGGCCAGCCGGTCGCGGTAGATTGCGGCGCGCTCGAAATCGAGCTCTGCCGAAGCCTGCTGCATGGCGGCCGAGATTTCGGTCTTCACCTTCTGGCTGCGGCCGGAGAGGAAATCCTTGGCCTCCGCGACCAGCTCGGCATAGCCCTCATGCGAGATCTCGCCGGTGCAGGGACCGGCGCAGCGCTTGATCTGGTAGAGCAGGCAAGGCCGCGTGCGGTTGTCGTAGAAGGAGTTGGTGCAGCTTCTAAGCAGGAAGGCGCGCTGCAGCGAATTGATGGTGCGGCCAACCGCGCCGGCCGAGGCGAAGGGGCCGAAATAGTCGCCTTTTCGCGAGCGCGCGCCGCGATGCTTGTAGATGCCGGGCGAGACATGGTCGCCGGTGAGCAGGATATAAGGGAACGACTTGTCGTCCCGCATCAGCACGTTGAAGCGAGGCCTCAGCCGCTTGATGAGGTTCGCCTCGAGCAGCAGCGCCTCGATCTCGGTGCGGGTGACGACGAATTCCATTGTCGCCGTCTCGCGCACCATGCGGCCGATGCGGGCGGTGTGGAACCGCCCCTGCGCGTAGTTGGTGACGCGCTTCTTCAGGCTGCGCGCCTTGCCGACATAGAGCACGTCGCCGGCGGCGTTCATCATGCGATAGACGCCGGGCTGGTTGGGCAGCCGCTTGACGAAGGTCTGGATCACCTCGGCGCCGACCATGCCGTCGGCATCGCCGGCATGCGGCGTCCAGTCGATGGCCGTGAAGGCGACATCGGGGCCAGTCGGCAAAGCCTCGGGTTCGACGATCTCCTCAGCCGCCTCGTCCTCGACGTCGAGATCGACATCGGGGGGCAGGTCGTCGGCGGCGCCGTTGCGTCTGTGTTTTTGAACTGCGGGACTCATTCCACCATGCCTGTCACATCGGGCGTCTGCCACGCAAGATGCTGGCCGCCGTCGAGCGCGATCATCTGGCCGGTCACCGAGCGCGCCTGCCAGAGATAGCGA
>NZ_RZSA01000827.1:0-3019 GCF_003998075.1 Mesorhizobium sp. M2A.F.Ca.ET.037.01.1.1
GTCGCATAGATCGCGAAAGGCTCTCGCTCACGCAGGCTGAGCAAGCCGGCGACATGGTCCACATCGGCATTGGTCAGCACCACAGCGCGGATAGGCGTCGAGCGCAGCGGTGCGTCGGCCGCGGGCTGCAGCTCGGGCGTTTGCGCAATCTGCTGGCGGATGTCGGGCGATGCGTTGAAGAGAACCCAACCTGTTCCGTCCGCCGATACGGCGACGGACGATTGGGTTCGGGAGCGCAGACCGGGCACACCGGCGCGGGCCGCGCGGCTCAGGCGATAATTGCAGTTCCACTGCGGAAAGCCGCCTCCCGCCGCCGATCCGATGATCTTCACGCGCATGGCAATGCATGCCCCGCGGGCCAACTGACCGGCGCCACTTTTGCGGCTGCGGTCGATTTGCGTCCGCGTCTTCTGATATCGCAAAGAATTGCATGCCCCGTTGAGCAGGGCATGCAATTCACGGGCTACTTTTTCCGCCGGATTTCAGCAGGCAGATATCGCGAAATTTCGAAGCCCGCCGCCACCTGACACATGGTTGGTTTCTTCCAGGTCTTCTTCATCGAGTTCTCCTTTCTGCAGCTCGCACGGAGCGACGGCGCCGCCAATGCAAAGTGTTGGGCGTTGCTAGGCCGCCTGCAAGGCACGTTGATTGGCGTCGCTCTCACCAAGAGCGTTGAGCGCCTCGTCGGTTGCCGATTCTTCCTTCAAAGTCTGCCGGAGCAGTGGAAGAGCATCCTTGAGGCCGAGCTGTTCGGCCCATGCGATCAGCGTGCCGTAGCGCGCGATTTCATAATGCTCGACTGCTTGGGCGGCGCCAACCAGCCCTGCGTCAAGCGCCGGCTCGTCCTTGTACTCTTCGAGGATTTCCGAGCCCTCCTCGATGATGCCGTCAATGGCCGGGCAGGTCTTGCCCCTGGCCGGCTTGCCGAGCATGTCGAAGACTTGCTCCAGGCGGTCCACCTGGTCTTCGGTTTCCTTGAGGTGCTTTTCGAAAGCGGCGCTTATCTTTTCGGACTGTGCTGCTTTCGCCAGCTTTGGCAAAGCCTTCAGGATCTTCTTTTCCGCGTAGTAGAGGTCTTTTAGTCCGTCCAAGAACAGGCTTTCCAAGCCGTTCGAGGTCGCGGACGAAGCTTTTTTCGGCATCTTAGGTCCTCCTTGGGTGTAGGGATGTGCCTGCGGCACTCTTCCTAATCCGCCCGGAGACCCGAAGTTCCGACAAGAGTGTCATCATCGCTGGCGCCGTACTCTCAACGACTTGGCTCTGAAGGCAGTCCGGTCGATGAGGAAGTTAACTTCCGCCTTATCCGACATCGCGCATTCGCTCGATTTCCTCCGGCTCTTTGTCGTCCATTCCGGCGATCTCGTTGCGAGCCTTGTCGTTGGCCTTGATCAGCTCATCGAGCTTCGCCTGCAGCGCTTGGGTGTCGCGATGCTCGGCCCTTTGAATAAACAGCGTCATTGCCCAGGTGACCAGCGTCGCGGCGCCATGCCAGTCAAGCGTCTCCCGCTCGAATAAGTACCAAGCAACAGTGTAGCCGCCCAAAACCAAAAAGGCCGCCGGTCGGGACGTCAGTGTGCCGACTTTGGTCAGCGCTTCTCGAAGCTGCAATGTTGCCATGCCTGCGAACGGCTGAGAGCAATCCGGGTTCCCGCTGGATATGTTGGGCTGCAACCTAGCTCGAGGCGGCAACGTCCCCTCGTGTCAATCGCTCTCGCCGTGGAAAGCCATCGAGCAGATTGCCAGAGTGTTCAAGCTCCCCACGGTGCGGCGATCCGTTTCATTCCCCGCGGTCTAGGATTTGCGGGAACATCGGCGTCATCGTCCAGTTATCTCGCGTCAAGGAGGAGGTGCTCATGAACGCGACGAAAGAATTCCTGCGCAGCTGGCTGGAAGAGAATGTCGGCAACTTGCCCGCCGAAACCGAGATCAGCGTTCCGATGCTGGCGCAGCAATTCGAACAGGACGCCGACGCCGCCGGTTACGGTCGCGAGGTGCGGGAGCAGGAGGTCGGCAATATTGAAGACGCCATCCAACGCGCGCTGGACAAAATCGGCGAAGAAAACAGAGGGTCGGAATCCAGTCGAGATGAAGAGAATTCGCTGGCGCCTGTGATCGATACCCTGGAAGCCGTTGAGCCTGAACAGATACCGAGGGGTCCGGCAGGCCGGCCGACTAGTCTAGCGGATCTCCTTTGGCAAGCGCCGCGATTACCGCGTCCAGAACCGCCTTTGGGCAGGTCTCTCCTTCGCGCAGCGCTTCGAACAATGAGGTCACCACGCTTTCCAGCGTCTCGCCGTGATCCTTCGACAGTTTCGAAGCTGCTTGCGTGAGCGCTTCGAATTCCAAAAGGCTGAGTGGAGAGTGGCGCGTCATGGTTCCTCCATCGCGAGGCGGACGCAGCAGGCAACCGGACGCTTGCCGCAGTCGTAGAAGTGCAGCGGTTCAGCCTCAACCACATTTGTTGCAGTGAGCAGCCGTTGGTTCTGCCCGGTTGCGGAAGGTGGCGAGGCCGGTCGCGCCGCGCACGGAACAAAGGGCGGCCACAAAGGTTTGGACCCTGCCTCCAGCCTGCCCGGAAGCCAGCAGACATCCGACCAAAGCGGAGAAGGTGCTCAATGACGAAGTCGCGCCAAAACGAAGATCCTGTGCGATCCACTCCAAGCAGTGGTAGGACCGGCCAGCAAGCAGGAGCGGACAGGGATTCGCCGCAAGAAGATCCGGTTGAAGGCTCGCGGAAGGTTGTGGATCGCGAGCTCGCCCGGCAAAAGCTGTCGGGCGGGACTGATAAGAAGGAGGCCGAGCAAAGCCTGCGCGACCAAACCGAGGAAGAGACTGATCTGCCTCAGAAAGGGTCGGCCTGATAGCAAGCAGCCCACCACTGCAAAAATTCGCCTGCTTTCGCACCCCCGCCTAAATTCCAACCATGACGGCAAAGTCCAGGAAGAACCTGCTTCTGTTGCTTGCGGCCGCAACGTTCGGGCTGGCGCTCTATAACAATCTCCTGGCGAGACGCGCGTTG
>NZ_RZSA01000828.1:0-3016 GCF_003998075.1 Mesorhizobium sp. M2A.F.Ca.ET.037.01.1.1
GACGATCGTCATGTCGTGGTCGAGCGGATAGAAGACGCCGCCGGTCGCCGGCGCGCCCTCGAACTCGCCGAACCCCTGTGATCCGGGCAGCACGCCGCGGCGCTCGATGACGATCGGATACATCGACTCGTCCACCTCAACAGAGTCGAGTTGGATGAGGCCGGCATTGGCCGGGCCGCAATAGGTCAGCCAGCCGTCGAAGCCGTGGCGGGCGCCGCCGCCGGCATAGCCGACGAAGACCTGGTTGACATAGGACTTGCCGTGCTTGAACGGATCCTCGCCCGAGATGACGCCAACGCCGGCCGGCAGGTGCGAGCCGCTCTCGGCCTGGCCGTAAGGCGCGCCCATGCGCGAGAAGACGCAATTGCCGGCGATCATCAGCCGGTCGTTGACATTGGTGGTCGCGACCGAGGTGCCGACCGGATATTTCGGCTTGCCGACGATGCTTCCCTCGCGCAGCAGCACCCTGATCTGCGACTTAGCGCCCTCATTGTGCGGGATGCTCTCGTCGAGATTGTTGAAGACGCCGATACGACAGGAGCCGGTGGCGGTGTTTTCCGATAGGTTGAGGCCGCCCGGCACGTTGTCGATATTGTCGCGCACGTCGACGACGATCTCGCCCTTTTCCGGATCGACATTGATCGTCACCTTGACCGGAATGCCTTCGTCGGCGACGCCCGGCACCGGGTCATGGCGCGTCTCGTAGCTGTAGCTGCCGGCCGGCAGCTTGGCGATCGCCGCCTTGGCGCAGCGCGCGCCGTAATCGAACCAGTCCTCGACGAAGCCGAGGATCGTGTCGCGGCCGTAGCGCGCGAACAATTCGCCGATGCGGCGCTCGCCGGTGCGGCAGGCGCCGATCTGCGCGCGAACGTCGCCCAGCCACATGTCGGGCACGCGGTTGCGCATCGTGCCGATGCGCAGGATGTCCTTCTTCTCCTCGTATTTCTGCGCGACGCGCACGCAGGGGAAATGCATGCCTTCCTCGAAGATGTTCTTGGCGAAAGGCAGATAGGTCGACGGCACCGGCGCGCCGGTGTCGGCATGGTGCGACAGCGCCACCACCCAAAACAGCGGCTCGCCCTCGAAGAACACCGGCATCGCCATGATCAGGTCGGCATGGTGCGTGCCGCCGGTATAGGGGCAGTTGTTGAGGAAGATGTCGCCCTGCGTGATGTCGTCGAACAGGTCGGTCAGCGGCCGCGTCGCCATGTCCATCGACATGACATGGATCGGCAGCGCGTCCTCGACAGACACCAGCCTGTGATCGTAGGTCAGGATGGCGCAGGAGAAGTCGCGGGCGTTCTTGATCACCGCCGAGCGGCTGGCGCGCATGACGACCAGCGTCATCTCGCGCACGATCGCCTCGAAGCGGCTTTTCAGCACCGACATCAGGAAGGGGTCGACCCGGCGTTCAGCGACGTCGAGCTCGAGCCTGTTGATGGAATCCATGGGTCGTTCTCTCACGTGATTGTTGAACTAGGCGATGTTGACGACGAGATTGCCGTAGCGGTCGATCTGCCCTTGATGCTGGTCCTTGAGGTAGGCGGTGAAGGTCTCGGCCTCGACCAGGCAAGGGCCGGCAAGCTGCGCGCCGGCGCGCAGTTGCGCCAGTTCGTAGACCGGCACCGTTTCGACACGACCGCTCTCCTGCTGGTAGATGCCGCGCCTGGCCTTCAGGTCGATGGGGCCATTCTGATCGGGCAGCGTGTTCTTCTGCCAGATGTCCTGGCCCGAGCGCTTGCCGATGGCGCGCAGCTTCCACGCCGTGAACTCGACGACGTCATTGTCGGCGCGGATCGAATAGATGCGCTCATGCATCTTGTGGAAGGCTTCGACCAGCGTGGGTAGGTCGCTCTCTGACACCGCGCCGTCCTTGACCTCGAACGGCACTTCGATCTCGAAGGACTGGTATTCGTAGCGGCCAAGGAAGGAGAATTCGAACTGGCGGTTCTCCGGCGCGACGCCGGCCTCGGCGAGGAAGTTGTCGCCGGCCTGCTTCAGCCGCTTCAGCGCGTCGTTGACGCCGGCGACGTTGAAGTCGGCATCGGAGGTGAGCAGCACCGCGCTCTCTTCCGAGCGGATGTCGGAGATCAGGCCACCGAAGGCGCTGAGCCCGGCCATGAAGCGCGGCACCATGTAGCGCTTCAAGCCGAGGATATCGGCCATCTCGGCGATGTGGATGGCGGTGGCGCCGCCGCCGCACACGAAGAACGAGTCGCGTGGATTGATGCCCTCGCGCACGGTGATCTCCTCGATCGCCGCCACCATATTGTGGTTGCTGGTCGTGTAGATCGCGTAGGCCGCTTCCTGGCGCGTTACGCCGAGCCGCGTCGCGATCTTGTCGACCGCCGCCTCCGCCAGCTCACGCTTCAGCTGCATCTTGCCGCCGAGGAAGTAATCCGGATCGACGATGCCGAGCACGACATTGGCGTCCGTCACCGTCGGCTCGGTGCCGCCCTGGCCATAGCAGGCAGGACCCGGCCGGGCACCGGCGCTGCGCGGGCCGACCTGCAGCAGGCCGCCTTCGTCGACGAAGGCGATCGAGCCGCCTCCGGCGCCGACCGAGCGCACATCGACCTTGGGGATGCCGAGCGAATCGTCATGGATCATGCTGTCCGGCGTGACGATGATCTGGTGGTCGCGCAGCGCCGAGACGTCGAAGGTGGTGCCGCCCATGTCGCCGACGATGATGTCGGGCTCGTCGGACAGCGCCAGCGCCGCCATCGGCGCCAGCGTCGGGCCGGACATGACGCTGTAGATCGGCTTCCGGATCATGTCGGCCAAAGGCATCATGCCGCCGACGCAATTGGCAAGCAGCAGCTCACCCTCGAAACCTTCCTCGTCGAGCGCCGTCCTCAGCTTCTCGATATAGGTGCGCACGATCGGGTTGATCGAGGCGTCGATCGCGGCCGCGATGATGCGCTTGTATTCGCGCGGCATCGGGTTGATCTCGTGGCTGAGCGTCACTGGGATGCCCGGCAGCTCCTTCTCCAGGATCTCGCGCACAGCAAGCTCA
>NZ_RZSA01000829.1:0-3008 GCF_003998075.1 Mesorhizobium sp. M2A.F.Ca.ET.037.01.1.1
GCCTGGAACGATCCGGCTTACGCCGAATGGCTAAAGCTCGACGCGACCGCCGCGATCGAATCGCTCTCCTATACCGGCCGCCAGGGCGAGCACATGCAGGCCGTGTTCAACACCGAGGAGACGCACAATCTCGTCGTCTGCACGCTGTGCTCCTGCTATCCGTGGTCGGTGCTCGGCCTGCCGCCGGTCTGGTACAAGGCGCCGCCTTACCGCTCGCGGGCGGTGATCGATCCACGCGGCGTGCTGGAGGAATTCGGGCTGACGCTGCCCAAGGACAAGAAGATCCGCGTGTGGGATTCGACCGCCGAGCTTCGCTATCTGGTGGTGCCGATGCGACCCCGCGGAACGGAAGGCTGGAGCGAGGAGCAGCTCGCCGAGCTGGTCAGCCGCGACGCGATGATCGGCACGGCGCTGGCCAAAGAGCCGGAAGCGGAGCCGGCATGAACGGGCCGCAGGATCTCGGCGGACAGATGGGCTTCGGGCCGGTCGCACCCGAGAAGGACGAGCCTTATTTTCACGCGGCATGGGAAAGACGGGCGTTGGGCGTGACGCTCACCGCCGGCTCCATGGGTGCCTGGAACATCGATGAAAGCCGGCATGCCCGGGAATCGCTGCATCCCGCCGACTACTATTCGTCGAGCTACTACCAGATCTGGATCAAGGCGCTGGAAACGCTGCTGAAGCGCCATGGCTTCGTCACCGAGCGCGACCTTGCCGCCGGCAAGGCGCTCGATCCGGCCGCGACGCCGAAAAGGGCGCTCAAGGCAGCGGACGTCCCGGCCGTGCTCGCCAAGGGCGGGCCGTGCGACCGGCCCGTCGCCATGCCGGCATGGTTCCAAGCAGGCGATCGTGTGCGGACGAAGAATTTCAACCCGACCGGACATACGCGCCTGCCGCGCTACGCGCGCGACAAGGCCGGGAGGATCGAGGCCGTTCGCGGCGGCTTCGTCTTTCCGGACAGCAATGCGCATGGCAAGGGCGAGAACCCGCAATGGGTCTATACCGTGGTGTTCGACGGGGCCGAAATCTGGGGCGAGGGCGCCGATCCGACGCTCAGCATCTCGATCGATGCCTGGGAGAGCTATCTTGAGCCGGCATGAAGGCGCCTTGCCGGCGGGCTTCGACGAGCCGGTCTTCGCCGAGCCGTGGCAGGCCGAAGCCTTCGCCCTGACCGTTGCGCTGCACGGCAAAGGCCTGTTTTCGTGGAGCGAATGGGCGGAGGCGCTGTCCGCCGAAGTGAAGAAGCCTGGCGCGGCGAGCGACGGCCACGACTATTACGAGCACTGGCTGGCGGCGCTGGAGAAGCTTCTGGCGGTCAAGGGCGTTGCCGGCAAGAATGATGTCGATGCGCTTGCCGCCGCCTGGGAACGCGCCGCGCACGCAACGCCACACGGCAAGCCGATCCTGCTGGAGAATGATCCGGGCGCTAGCCCGTAGATCGTCTTTGTTCTCTTTACGTTCCTATTTCTGGCTGATAGCCTGGGCTATCGAAGGTGGCCGCTTTGTCGCCGACAACGGTCGGTATTGCGGCCAATCTTGTCTTTCGCTTGCGAATCCGGTCTGTCGCACTGATGGAATTTTCTCCCCAACAGGACGAGGCTCTGAAGGCGGTCGGGCGCTGGCTCAAAGAGGGCCGGCCGCAGGTCTTTCGGCTGTTCGGCTATGCCGGCACCGGCAAGACGACGCTGGCGCGCTATTTTGCCGAGCATGTCGACGGCCAGGTGCAGTTCGCCGCCTTCACCGGCAAGGCGGCGCAGGTGCTGCGCTCCAAGGGGGCGACCAACGCCCGCACCATCCATTCGCTGATCTATAGACCGAAGGGTGAGGAATCGGTCGAGGACGAGGTGACCGGCAAGACCTCGATGTCGCCGACCTTCTCGCTCAACCGGCAAAGCCCGATTTCGCGCGCCAAGCTCGTCGTCATCGACGAATGCTCGATGGTCGACGAGCAGCTCGGCCGCGACCTGCAGAGCTTCGGCACGCCGATCCTGGTGCTTGGCGATCCGGCGCAGCTGCCGCCGATCTCGGGCGGCGGCTTCTTCACTGAGCATGAACCGGATGTGCTCTTGACCGAAATCCACCGCCAGGCGCGCGACAACCCGATCATCCGGCTGGCGCTCGACGTGCGCGAGGGCCGGGAATTCATGCATGGCGACTACGGCACGGCGCAGGTGATCGGCAGGGAAGCGGTCAACCAGGACCTCGTGCTCAAGGCGGACCAGGTGCTGGTCGGCACCAACCGCACGCGCCGTCGCTACAATCAAAGGCTGCGCGAGCTGAAGGGGTTCAACGCCGATTTCCCGCAAGCCGGCGACAAGCTGGTCTGCCTGCGCAACGATCCGGCCAAGGGGCTGCTCAACGGCTCGCTGTGGAAGGTGATGACCTCCTCGCGCGAGACGGTGAAGCCCGGCATCAACCTTCTGGTTTCGCCGGAGGAGGACGATCCCGACCGCGGCGTCGCCAAGATCAAGCTGCTCAAGGCGGCGTTCGAGGATCCCGACGCGGAAATCCCGTGGCAGCAGAAGAAGCGTTTCGACGATTTCGACTATGGCTATGCGCTGACCGTGCACAAGGCGCAGGGCTCGCAGTGGAACGACGTCGTGCTGTTCGACGAGAGCTGGGCCTTCAAGGAGACCCGCCAGCGCTGGCTCTATACGGCGATCACCCGCGCCGCCGAGCGGTTGACAATCGTTCGCTGAGGTTTTTGGCCATCAGGTCGGCCTTGCGCCAAGCCACTGCCAGGCGGCTTCCTCATCGTCGACATCGAAGCGCCTGACTTCGAAAGGCAGCGTTTTGGGGAACACGCCGGCGACGAGGGAGGCCCAACTCGGCTCGCCTATGACGGCGCAGCGCACGACATGTTCCATCGCGTCGGCCACGCCCTGTCGAAGCGTGTCCTGCTTGATATTGGCCCAGTCGACGCTTTCCTCGTCGGTCAGCCTGATCAGCACGTCGATCCTCGGATGCAGCGCGTAGGCGGCTTCCAGCAGGCCGAACAGGTTTTCCGC
>NZ_RZSA01000082.1:0-11668 GCF_003998075.1 Mesorhizobium sp. M2A.F.Ca.ET.037.01.1.1
CTCTCGATCAACCATCTCGGTCTGGCGCTGCCGGAGGTTCCGTTCGGCGGGATCAACGATTCCGGCTACGGCACCGAGGGCGGCGCCGACGCGCTGGAGTCTTACCTGAACACCAAATTCGTCACGCACCTGCAGGTCGAGTGACGACATCGGCCGTGGGCGTCTCGAGCCGGATCGCTCCGGCGGCGGGCGGGGGAAGTCCTTGACGAAGCTCGGGAGGGGCATCGGTCGCATGAGTGTCAGATTCGCCGTCATTGCCGACGATTTCACCGGCGGGCTGTTCGTTGCGAGCAATCTCGAGAAGATCGGCATTCCCGCCCTCTATGTCTGCGATCCCGGCATCCTGCCGTCCATCGGCGACCAGGGCGTTGTTGTGGTTGCCACGCGCTTGCGCTTCATGCCGCCGGCCGAAGCCGTGGCCACTTTGGATTCCTTGACGGTCTCGCTAGATGCAATCGGCACCGAGCATATTTTCTACAAATACTGTTCCACCTTTGACTCGACCGATGAAGGCAATATTGGTCCCTGCGCCGACTTCTTGATCGGGAAATACGATCAGTCGCGCCTGGTCTTCGGTCCCGGCTATCCCGACCTTCGCACCTACGTGCATGAAGGCTACATGTTCTACAAGGATCGCCTGATCTCAGAATCGATTAAGCGCTTCGATCCGATCTCGCCGATGAACGATCCCGATATGGCGAGGGTGCTGCAGCGCCAGACCGCCGAGAAAGTCGGATTGCTGCCACATCGCGTCCTGCATCGTGGCTCCACGGTCGCGCATGACTATGTGCGGGACCAGCAGGACAAGGGCGTGCGGTACTTCCTCATGGATTGCGTCGACAATGACGACGTGGCGCTTGGTGCGGTGATCTTCGGTGGTGACCGCGTCACCACCGGGGCCGATGCCCTGGCGATCGAACTGGCTTCGCGCTGGGAGAAGCGCCAGCTTGCTCGGCAAGACCGGCCGATGCCGCTTCGCGGGCAGGGCGGGGAGGCCGTCCTGGTGGGAAGCTGCAGCGAAGTCACACTGAGGCAGCGCGATCATTTCGCGCTCTCCAACCCGGTTCTCGACATCGACATCCGCGAAGCGGAAGCCGATGCCCTGACGGATAGAGCTCTCGAATGGGCGCGGTGGCGACTCGATGCTGGTCGAGCGATCGGATTCTCAGTCGCCGGCGATCCGGATGCCGTTACGCGGGCGCAGTCGATGTTCGGCGTGATGGGGGCGGCGCGCAAGGCCGAAGCGATCCTGGCTGGCATCGCCAGGGGATTGGCGGAGAAAGGCGTCCGCAAGTTCGTCGTGTCGGGAGGCGAATCCTCCGGCGCCATCGTCCAGGCGCTGGGCATACAATGCATGCAGGTGCTTGCCTTTGACGAACTCGGCGCCGGGTCCTGCATCTCGCAGGACGACAGGCGTATTTCGCTGTTCCTCAAGCCGGGGAAGATCGGCGCCGAGGATGTGTTTTCCGCGGCTCTCGAGAAGATGAGGGCGTGAGCGAGGGCCACTGCAGACCGGCGTTCCTCAACGTATGCCGGGCGGGTTTGCCGGTTTGATCCGGCGTATACGCTCGCGCAGCACCGTCAGCAGGCCCGCGCTGGCGATAATCCCGACTCCGACCACCGCCAGCAGGTCGGGATATTCCTGAAAGATGATGATCCCGAAGAGCATGGCCCAGCCAAGCTGCGAATAAGCGACCGGCGCGATCTGGGTCGCGTTGCCGTAGCGCGCCGCGCTGACGAACGCCCACTGGCCGAGACCCACACACAGGCCCGATAGCGCCATCAGCACGAGATCGTGTAAGGCAGGCGCCGTGAAGCCGTGAAGCACCATGCCGATGCCATTGATCAAGACGAGGTAAATGAACAGCATCCCCAGGATGCTCGTCTTCTTGGCGGCGGAGCCGAGGCCTCGCATGATAATGATCGACGTGCCGGTGGAAAGCCCTGCGACCATCGCGCCGAAATGTCCGAGCTGAAACGCCTGGAAGCCGGGCTTGACCGCCAGCAGGACTCCGACGAATCCGAGCAGCACGGCGAACCACCGCCATAGCCCGACCTGTTCCTTGAGGATCAGGACGGACATGACGGTCACGAAGAACGGGGCAAGGAAGATGAGCGAGTAGGCATCCACGAGCGGTATCGTCGTGAAAGCGTATATTGCGCAAAGGCTCGACACCACGCCGCATATGGCGCGGAAATGAATGGGCCATGGGCGGCTCATTTTCCAGAACTCTATCCAGCGCTCGTTCTGATGGCGCGTAGCCATCAGAACGAGCGAGGCGAAGGCGTTCTCGAAGAAGCCGATCTCGAAAACGCTCAAGGGCCCATGCAGGGCCTTGGTGAAAGCGTCGGATGTCGAGAAGCACGCATAGGCCGCGAAGGCGCAGACATAGACGTTGGTCAAGGGAGATTGCCGGGCTGGCATCGGATGCGCCTGCTTCTGCGTTGTTTGCCGGCCGACACCGTGGCGGCCAGAGTGCGGGAGCTGTCGGCGCGCCTCGCTCCCGTTTTCTCAGATCGACTTTGCCTGGATTGCCTTGTCGGTTTCCCGGAGAGCCTTCTCCATCTTGGAGCCGATCTCCTCCACGTCGCCTTCGTCGATGATCAGGGGTGGGCAGAAGCCGACCGTGTCGCGCATCGCGCGAACCACTAGGCCATGCTCATAGGCGCTGGCGGCAAGGCGGGCGCCGACCTGGCGCGCCGGCGCGAACGGTGAGCCGGTTGCCGGGTCCTCGACGAGCTCAACCCCATACATCAGTCCGACGCCGCGAAGATTCCCAACGATGGGCGAGTCCTTCGTCACGTCGGCGAGCGTCTGATGGAGGAGCGCGCCCATCTTGCGGACATGGGCCACGATATCGAGCTCTTCGTAGATCGCGATCGTCTCCGCCGCGACGGCCGCGCCGACCGGGTGAGCCGCATTGGTGAAGCCGTGGCCAAACGAGGTGCCGCCTTCATTGTAGCGCTCGACCGCCTCGAGGATTTTCGGCGACACGATCACGGCCGCGAGCGGGAAGTAGGAAGAGGTGATGCCCTTGGCGAGCGACATCATGTCGGGCGCCATGCAGACCGTCTCACGCCCGAACCAGTTGCCAGTGCGGCCGAAACCGCAGACCACCTCGTCGTCGAGGCACAGGATGTCGTACTTGGCCAGGATCTTTTGGACGGCCTCGAAATAGCCCTCTGGCGGCGGAATGATGCCGCCGCCGGCGATGACCGGCTCGGCGATGAAGGCGGCGATCGTGTCCGGGCCTTCCCGCAGGATCATGCGCTCGAGCTCGCCAGCCAGGCGGGCGACGAACTCGGTTTCGCTCTCGCCCGGCAGCTTGACCCGATAGGCGTTTGGGCACAGCGTATGGATGAACCCGGGCAGTGGAAGTCCGAATTCCCGGTGCATCATCTCCGGGCCGCACATCGACCCCGCCACGATGGTCGATCCATGAAAGGCGCGATCGCGCGCGATGACCTTGCGCTTGGTCGGCTTGCCGCGTGAGGCATGGTAGAGCCAGGCAAGCTTCACCATGGTCTCGTTGGCCTCGGAACCGGAGGTTACGAAGAATGCTTTGCCGTTTGGCATGCCGGTCAGTTCGACCAGCTTCTTGCTCAGCGTCGCCGCCTTCGGGTTCGTGCGTCCGTAGAAGCTGTGGTAATAGCCGAGCTCTTCATATTGTTTCGCGGCAGCGCGCCCCAGGCGCTGGTTGTTGAAACCCAGCGACGCGCACCAGAGTCCGGCCATGGCGTCGATATAGCGTTTGCCATTTTCATCGATGACATGCGTGCCGTCGCCCTTGACGATGATGTAGGCGCCCTCGCGCGACAGGGCCTGCGGATTGGTCTGGGAATGCAGATGGTAGGCGAGGTCGGTCGCGTTTATTTCGGAATGCGCGTTCACGGCGGGCTCGTATGCTGATTGTGGAAATTGCGGGTGATGATAATGAAAAAAATTCGGTTATCAACGATCGGATTAGGTGCACGGCGCCTCATTCATAGAAGCCAGCACCGCGGCTTTATCCATGTCGCCTAGGCCGCGGCGGCGGCTTCCTTCATCATGTTCCTCGCGATTAGGATCTGCTGGATCTGGGTTGTTCCCTCATAGATGCGGAACAGGCGGACATCGCGGTAAGCACGCTCAATGCCATACTCTTCCATGTACCCGGCGCCGCCGTGGATCTGCACAGCCTTGTCCGCGACACGGCCGACCATTTCGCTGGCGAACATCTTGCAGCAGGCGGCCTCGGTGGAGACATTTTCGCCGCGATCCTTGGACCGCGCCGTTTCGAGCACCATGCACCGGGCGGCGTAGGCTTCGGCCCGACTGTCCGCCAGCATCGCCTGTATCAGCTGGAATTCCGCGATGGGCCGTCCGAACTGCTTGCGCTGCATGGCATAGGTCAGGCTGTCCTGGATGAGCCGTTCGGCCATGCCCACGCAGAAGGCCGAAATATGCAGCCGCCCCCTGTCCAAGACCTTCATCGCGGTTCTGAGGCCCTGGCCTTCCTTTCCGCCCAGGACGGCCGAGGCCGGCACGCGGCAGTCCTCGAAAATCACGTCGCAAGTGTGTGAGCCAGCCTGCCCCATCTTCTTGTCGATCTTGCCGAATGAAAGGCCGGGCGCGCTCCGTTCTACGAGGAATGCAGTGACAGCGCCACCGAGCCTTTGACCACTCTCGGTCCGGGCAAAGACCGTGAAGAGATCTGCATATGGCGCATTCGTGATGAAGCGCTTGGTGCCGTTGAGCAAATATTCGTTGCCCTCGCGGCGGGCCGTCATGCGCAACGAGCTGGCGTCGGAACCGGCCTCCGGTTCGGTCAGCGCGAAGGCGCTGATCAATTCTCCCGTTGCCAATCTCGGAAGATATGAGCTCTTCTGGGCATCAGTGCCGTCCATGACCAGGCCCTGTGAGCCGATGCCGTTGTTGGTGCCGAACACCGACCTGAATGCAGGAGACGTATGGCCAAGCTCGAAGGTGATGCGGACCTCTTCTTCCATGTCGAGGCCAAGGCCGCCATACTCCTGCGGTATCGACAGCCCGAACAGCCCGAGCTCGCGCATCTCCTGCTTGATCTCGGCTGGCATGCTGTCGGCGCGGGCAATTTCGGCCTCGCGCGGCACTAGACGTTCCTTCACGAAGCGCTGCACCGTGTCGCGCAGCTGGTCGAAGAGGTCTGCTTCAAGGGCCATGGGGTCGTCTCTCAATTGTCATTTCAGAATCGAGCCGCGGGCGGTATCGTCCCGGTCCGCTGGAGGCAGGGCCTCGTCCCGCTTCGTCGTCGCGAAGCGGCTCAAGGTTCGGAGCGGGCCAGGGCCAGCATCTCGTTGACTATCGAGAGCGTGAGCTCCGGCTGCTCCAGATAGGGCATGTGACCGCATTGCTGGAACGCATGGAGGCCGACACGGCCGGGCAGCGAATGGCAATGGGTGAACGGAATAATCCTGTCTTGCATGCCGAAGATGATGCGGATGGGGATGCGAAGTCGTTCGAGGTCGGGCCGGATCGAGAAGGTCTGCGTGCCGTCGCAGAAATAGCGCTCCGCCAGGTTAGCCAATGCGCCGGACAATTCCTCGTCCTTGCGTTGGTCCACCACGCTGCGCACGAAGGCTTCCGAGATTAGGCCGGGATCGAACACCAGTTCGTGCAGCCAGGGCAGGATGCTGGAAGGCTGCCTGGCCGCGACAAAGCCCTTAATGAATTGACCACGGATCTCCGGGCCGAGCCCCGCTGGCGATATCAGCAGCAGCGCGTTGACCCGGACGAACCCGCGGCTGGCGAGTTTGGAGGCTACCGCGGCGCCGAAGGAGTGGGCAACGAAAGCCGCCTCATCAATGCCTTCGGCTGCCATCCGCTGCTCGACCATGGCGCAGATCGCGTCGAGATCGGTCGGAACGGCCCTCGATGATCGTCCGTGGCCAGGCAGGTCTACGGCGAGCATTCGCGCCCTTGGCCGACCGGCGGCAAGCAGGCCGCGCCAGGCGTTGTGGTCGGACGCAAAGCCATGCAGGGCGACGAGCGTGCCGGGGCCGTCCTTCTGTAGCCACACGGCATTCAGCGGTGACTGGCTTGCGGCCGGAGACGGTCTCGGGATTGGCGGCACATCAATGAGGTCACGCTTTTGAATGCGCCCCCTTGGTCCGGAGCCGCGGACGTTGCGCAGGTCGATCTGCTGCTGTTCGGCGATGCGTTTGGCCAGCGGCGTCGCGACGATTCGCGCAGATGCGCTGTGCTGCGCCGGTTCACTCTTACCATTGGTGGCAGCGGCTATCGGCAGCGCTTTAGCAGCCGGTTTGCCCGCGCCCTCCGGCCGCTCGCCACTTTGCAGGATATGCGCGACAACTTCGCCAACCTGGACATCTTCGCCGGCACTCCGAACATACGAGACAATTCCTGACGCCGGGGCCTCGACCTCGACCGCCGCCTTGTCATTGTCGATCTCGAAAAGGGGCTCGCCCTGGTTTACCGTCGCCCCATCTTCCTTCAGCCAGCGCGAAATCGTGCCGGCGTCCGTCTCCAGGCTGACTTTCGGAAAGATGACGGCAGTCGCCATGAAGTTATCCCTTGTTACCGGTCGGCGTCGCCGAGGTCGATTCGCCGGGTGGCGGCGGCACGGCGCCGATCAGCCGGCTTTGCAGTTCCGCAAGCAGCGATTTGAGCTTGGGGACATAAACCGAGAGGCAGGCCTCGACGGGCGCCAGGTCCTTTATGCCGCCGCACGTGATGGCGACCAATTGCGAGCCGTCGGTCGGCCTGAAAGGCACGCCCACCGCATTTATGTAGCTGTACCAGTCGCCGAATGACGAGACGAAGCCATGCTTTGCATAGCTTTCCAACCCGCTGTCGATGGCGCGCTGGATCTTGTCCCTGGTGCCGGGTTTGGTCTCGATCAGCTGTCGGATAACGCGCTCGCGCAGCGTCTCCTCCATGGCGGCCAGATAGGCCAGCCCCATGGAGGTCTGCCATATCGGCAACCGCGAGCCGACATTCAGCCTGAGCGTCACCGGCGTTTCCGGCCGGCAGTTGGCGACGTAGACCATCTCCAGCCCGTCTCGCATGCCCATGGCCACCGCGACGCCAGTTTCGAAGGCCAGCGCCTGCATCAGCGGCTTGGCCATATAGATCACGGCGCTGCTGCTCAAACCTGAATAGCCGAGCGAAACGGTGGCTGGCCCGATGCTATATCGTCCTAGCAAGGGGTCGTAGATCAGGTAACCAAGCCCGACCAGCGTGTAGGTCAGGCGCGAGATGGTGGCTTTCGGCAGGCCTGTCCGCTCGATCAGTTCCTGGTTGCCGAGCGTGACGTCCGCGGGCGTGAAGGTGCGCAATATCTGCAGTCCGCGCACCAGGGCAGAGGCGTGTTGACCAAGCTCTTCCTCGGAGGGCGCGACGATCGGCTTAATGCGTTTTCTCATGCTGCCTCCCAACAGCGCGAAGGTTTCCGCCGGACGATGGGCCCACCGGAGACCCCACTATGTCGCTAGGCGCGTCCAACAGGTTCGCTGAAATTTGGAACTTAATTTCATTTCTATTGACTGGACTTTTCAGCCTTGTCAATATCGCGCCACTTTCACTCGATGGGGCAGGTGCTACCGCGATGCCAAGAGACGACCGATGCTGAACTATATCCTACGACGCAGCATCGCGATGCCTTTCATTCTGCTGGGCATTGTCACGATGGCGTTCCTGCTTACGGCCATAACCAAGGGCGATCCGCTCACCGCCGTCGTAAGTGAACAGCAGATGAACAACCCGGAGATCGTCGCCGCCGCGCGGCAGCGCTGGGGGCTCGATCGTCCCCTGCCGGAGCGGTACCTGATCTATGTCGGCAACCTGCTCAAGGGCGACATGGGAACGTCGTTCGTCACGCGTCGTCCGGTGTCGGCCGATCTCGTGGCACGTCTGCCGGCGACGTTCGAGCTCGTCATCGCCGCCATGATCATCGGCAGCGTCATAGGCATCGTCTTCGGCCTCCTCGCGGCCTACTATCGTGACACCGCGACCGATCAGGGCGCGCGCATATTCTCGCTGTTCGGCTCCTCCGTCCCGATCTTCTGGCTGGGCCTGGCGCTGCTTTTCCTGCTGTCGGTCAAATACCAGATACTGCCCGGGCCCGGCCGCATAGATCCCAGGCTTTCGCCGCCGCCCGCTGTGACTGGGTTCATGACCATCGATACCCTGCTCGCCGGGAATTTGACCGCCTTTAAGGATGCGCTCGCTCATCTTGTGCTGCCTTCGGTGGTCCTCGGCTGGACCGTTGCCGGAACGATCTCGCGCCTCGTGCGCGCCAACATGCTGGAAGTGATGGAGCGCGAGTTCATCCTCACCGCACGGGCCAAGGGAGCCGGCGAGATGCGCGTGGTGCTGCGCCATGCCTTCCGCAACATTCTGGTGCCGGTGCTGACGGTGATCAGCTACTCGTTTGCCTATCTCATCACCGGCGCTGTGCTGACGGAGGCGGTCTTTGCCTGGCCTGGCATGGGCAGCTATGCCGTGACAGCGGCGCGTTCGCTTGATTTCCCGGCGATCATCGGCGTCACGATCGTCGGCGGCGTGATGTTCCTTATCACCAATCTGCTCACGGATATCGCTTATGTGCTGGCCAATCCGCGCGTGCGCCTGAACTGAGAGAAAGCCAATGTCTTCGGTTCAAGCCTCAACACCAGCGCGCCTTCGGCTTCCCGAATGGGCTTCGCCTGCTTTTCTGGTCGGCGGTGTCGTCGTTCTCTTTTGGCTCGTGGCCACACTGTTGCCGACATGGCTCGCGCCTTACGACCCGCTCAAGCTTGCGGGCCGGCGGCTGCAGGCGCCGAATGCGAGCTATCTGCTCGGAACCGACGCCCTTGGCCGTGACGTGCTCTCGCGCACGATCCATGGTGCGCAGCATTCCCTACCGATAGCGCTGCTGGTGGTGGTCAGCGCCGTGGTGATCGGATCTGCCGCGGGCGCTATTTCAGGTTACAGGGGCGGCATCATCGGCGCCGCAATCATGCGGCTGGTCGATGTCACGCTTTCCTTTCCTCCGATCCTGCTGGCGATGGCCGTGGCGGCTTCGCTTGGGCCGGGACTGGGCAACGCGGCGATCGCGATGGTGGTCGTCTGGTGGCCGGTCTATGCCCGGCTGATGCGCGCCCAGGTGCTCGAGGTGCGCGAGCGCGAGCATGTCGAGGCCGCCGTCGCGGCCGGGGCGGGCCATTTCCGTATTCTCACCAAGCACATCCTGCCGCTTTGCTGGACGCCCATTCTCGTCAGCGCGACGATGGACCTCGGCCAGGTGATCCTGCTCGCGGCGTCGCTCTCGTTCATCGGCCTCGGCGCCACGCCTCCGACGCCCGAATGGGGCGCGATGATCTCGGACGGCGCGACATTCTTCTACAGCTGGTGGATCGCGTTCGGGCCGGGCATGGCAATCCTGACGGTGGTGCTGGGCTTCAACTTCATAGGTGACGGTTTGCGCGACTATTTTGACCCGAGGTCGTCCAAATGAGCGCGGCCGAAATCAATCAAGAGGCCGCCGGCCAGCCATTGTTGCGCATCCGCGATCTGAAGGTCGGCTTTGCCTCGCGGGATCGCGTCCTGCCCGCCGTGCGCGGCATCAGTATCGACCTCTCCAAGGGAGAGGTCCTGGGCATCGTCGGGGAATCCGGATCGGGCAAATCGCTCGGCATGCTCGCCTCGCTCGGCCTGCAGGCGCGCAACGCGATCGTCACCGGCTCGGTCGTCTTCAAGGGGCAGGAACTCGTGGGGCGCTCACGCCGGGACATGCGCGCGCTTCGCGGAGCCGAAATCAGCATGATCTTCCAGGATCCGCTTTCGTCGCTCAATCCGGTAATGACCGTGGGCGATCAGATACGCGAGGCGCTTCTCCTCCACAATAGGGGCTTGAGCAAGACGAACGCGACCAAGCGGGTGCTCGAGCTTTTGCAACTTGTCGCCATTCCGCAGCCGGACCGGCGGATCAATCAGTATCCTCATGAGTTCTCGGGCGGCATGCGCCAGCGTGTCATGATCGCCATGGCAGTCGCCAACAATCCCGAATTGCTGGTTGCTGACGAGCCGACGACGGCGCTCGACGTCACGGTGCAGGCGCAAATCATGCGCATGCTGCGCGAACTCAAGGAAAAGCTCGGGCTCGCGTTGATCCTGATCACACATGACCTCGGCGTCGTCGCCGGGCACGCGGATAGGGTCGCGGTCATCTATGCGGGGCTGGTGGTAGAGGAAGCCGAGGTGCGGGAACTCTTTGCCAATCCCCGCCACCCCTACACTCGCGGTCTGATCAATTCGATCCCGAAGCTGACGGCTTCGAAGGAGAAGCTTTATTCGATCCCCGGCGCGCCGCCCATGCTCGGCGCGCTGCCTGAAGGCTGTGCCTTTCATCCGCGTTGCAGCTTTGCCCAGGCTGTCTGCCGCAAGACTGCCCCTACAGTGATCGAGCTTGGCCGGCACCGGGCCGCTTGTCACTTCGCAGATAGCCTGCCGTCTTGGAGCGATGCCGGCCGCACGACACCGGCGGAAGAGCGTACAAATGTCTGAAAAATCGAACAGAATCCAGTCCGTGTCGGACGAGGGGATCGCCATGTCGGTGCGCAATCTGTCCAAGACATTCCCGATCATGGGCGGTACCCTGGTCCGTCGGGAAGTCGCGCAGCTGAAGGCTGTCACCGACATCTCCTTCGACCTGAAGCCCGGCGAAACGCTAGGTCTGGTCGGTGAATCCGGCTGCGGCAAGTCCACGCTTGGCCGATGCCTGCTGCGCCTGACCGAGCCGACGTCCGGCAGCGTGAGCGTGAACGGCGTCGACGTAATTGCGCTCGGCCCACAACAGATGCGCAGGATGCGCCGGCATCTTCAATTGGTCTTCCAGGATCCGTACAGCTCACTGCACCCGCGCATGCGCATCGAGGACAGCATCGCGGAGCCGCTGCGCATATCTACGATGAAGCGCCCGGAGAGGCGCGAGCGCGTGATGGAGATGCTCGACCTGGTCAGCCTCAGCGCCGCGCATGGACGGCGCTACCCTCACCAATTGTCTGGCGGCCAGCGCCAGCGTGTCGTGATCGCTCGCGCCCTCGCGTTGAAGCCGGAAGTGCTAGTGCTAGACGAACCGGTCTCGGCGCTCGACGTGTCGGTGCAGGCCGGCGTGCTCAACCTCCTCCAGGAGATACAGGAGAAGATGCGGACGGCTTACGTGTTCATCGCCCATGACCTGTCGGTGGTGCGCCACATCTCCCACAAGGTCGCCGTGATGTATCTCGGCCGCTTCGTCGAAGTGGCGCCGGCGGAGAAGCTCTATGGAAGGCCGCTTCATCCCTATTCACAGGCGCTGATGTCGGCAGTGCCGGTCGCCGATCCGGATGTCGAGCGCAGCCGCAAGCAGCTCCTGCTGAAGGGAGACGTGCCGAGCCCGATCAACCCGCCGTCGGGCTGTCCGTTTCGGACACGCTGTTTCAAGGCCCAGGATAAATGCGCGGAGGTGCCGCCGCCGCTCCTCGAGATCGAGCCGGGACATCAGGCGGCATGTCATTTCCCAGGACCGGCGGATATCGGGCTGGCCGCCTGAGCGCCGGAATCCCCGCAAAGCAAGAAAGCGAGAACCAAATGTCGGAATCCGTTGGGCCTGGGGGCGCTGCCGCGTCCGGTTTGCCGCTGGCGGGCATCAAGGTGCTGGACCTTTCC
>NZ_RZSA01000830.1:0-2999 GCF_003998075.1 Mesorhizobium sp. M2A.F.Ca.ET.037.01.1.1
CTGGAGCCCTGCGCCATGTGCGCCGGCGCCATCTCCTTCGCCAGGCTGCGGCGGCTCTATTTCGGCGCCGCCGACGAGAAAGGCGGCGCGGTGGTCAACGGCACGCGCTTCTTCGCGTCGCCCATCTGCCACCACGCGCCGGACATCTATCCGGGGATCGGCGAGAGTGAAGCCGCCCTCATCCTCAAGGACTTTTTCCGCGGGAAGCGAAATGGCGGTGAATGGTGAATGGTGAAGAAACTAGCGAGTACTGAGTAGTGATCTATTCACTATTCACTATTCACACTTACAGCCCCAGCCAGTCGAACCAGCCGCCCTTCTTGCCTTCCGCCTGTGCCTTGAGGCGGCGCTCCTTCTTGTATTCGTCCTCGCCGAGTTCGTTCTGCGGCGCGGCATCGGAGGGCTGGCGATAGGCAAGCGGCGGCTCGCTCAGATATTTGCGAGTGGTCGGGTCGCCCTGCTTCTGCTCGGCAAGCCGGCGCTGGATCTCGGCGGTGCGCGTAGCGCTGGAATCATCGGGCGACCAGCGTGGCGGGTGGCTGGAGGCCGAGTCAGCCATCGCCTTCTTCACCGACGCGGGATCGGTCTGGACATCCTCGACGGCTTCCGGCTGGTAATTCGGATCGTTCTGGTGGGCGGTGGCGTCGGCGCGGATGCGGGCGCGGCGCGCCTCGGGCGATTCGGGCCACTCGGTGCTCGCCGTCTCGATGCTTTCCTGCGGCGGCGGCAGGTTTTGCTTCTGCCCCGGCGCGGGTTTCACCAGGTCAGGGCGCGGCTTGTAGTCGATCGGAGTGCGGCGCTTCGGCGTGATCGAGGCCGCGCCCGAAACGTCGTCGAAGAGCTGCGCGGCTGCCGTCTTGTCGGTTCCGTAGGTCGGCGAGCTCATGCAGCCCGACAAGGCGATGGCCGATACCACAAGCGGCGCCACCAGCGCGGCGCGCGCGAACGTTCTGTCGGTCATGCCAAAAAGTCCCACTCTAACTGCCTTTCGGTCGCCACCGGCCAAGGGCACGGTCCCCTTCTTCCCCGCACTTGCGACGGAAATCCGGCGACAATTTGTCTGCCGGAGTGTCGCGTGTTTACCTCAACCACTTGTTAAGGGCAACGCACGGGCGGATATGGGCCGCCCGGCGTGGTACTTTTGCACTTATTTGACCGGCGCATGTCGTTGATCCCAAAACCGCCGCACACTTTTGGGCGACATGCACTTGTTTGAAGAGTGCATGTCGTTAGCCCAAAACCGCCGCACACTTTTGGGCGACATGCACCTAGAGACGCCCGAGCGCCTTGAGCTCGTGCAGCACGGCCGCGTCGCGGGCCGAGACATCCGGGAATTCCTGGTCCTGCCCGACATCGGCGGTGTAGCGCCAGGAGCGCGCGCATTTGGTGAGGCCGCGATCCTCGGCTTTCTCCACCACCACCGCCACGCCCTTGACGTCGTCGAGCGTGAAGGCGCCCTCCGGCGGCTTGCCATGCTTGATGACGAGGTCGCTGGTGATCGCCATCTCGGCCATGTCGACATCGGCGATGGCCGCCTCCAGCGCGGCGTCGTCCAGCGTCACCACCGGCACGGCTTCCAGCGACGAGCCGATCAGCTTCTCGGCGCGCGCGATCTCCAGCGCGCCGGTGACGACGCGGCGCACCTGCCTCACCTTGCGCCATTTCTCGGCCAGCGCCTCGTTGCGCCAGTTCTGCGGGATCTCCGGGAACTGGTCGAGATGCACCGAGACGGCTTCCGGATGGCGGTCGAGCCAGGCTTCCTCGGTGGTGAAGGGCAGCATCGGCGCCAGCCATTTCACCAGGCATTCGAAGAGATGGCGCACCACCTGGACGGCCGAGCGGCGGCGCAGGCTCGACGGCCCGTCACAGTAAAGCGCGTCCTTGCGGATATCGAAATAGAATGCCGAAAGCTCCACCACCATGAAGTCGAGCAGCGCTCGGGTGATGCGCTTGAACTCGAACGCGTCGTAGCCCTGGCGCACCACTTCGTCGAGCTCGGACAGCCGGTGCAGCATCAGCCGCTCCAGCTCCGGCATGGCCTCGACCGGCACGTCCTTGCCGTCGTCATGGGCGAGCGTGCCCAGCATCCAGCGGATGGTGTTCCTGAGCTTGCGATAGGCGTCGATATTGGTCTGCAGCACGTTCTTGCCGAGTCGCTGGTCTTCCCAATAATCGGTCGTCACGACCCAGAGCCGCAGGATATCGGCGCCAGACTGCTTTATCACGTCCTGCGGCACCACCGTGTTGCCGAGCGATTTCGACATCTTGCGGCCTTCCTCATCCATGGTGAAGCCATGGGTGATCACCGCTTCGTAAGGCGCCCTGCCCCTTGTGCCGCAGCTTTCGAGCAGCGAGGAATGGAACCAGCCGCGATGCTGGTCGGAGCCCTCGAGATAGACGTCGGCCGGCCATTTGAGGTCCGGACGGTCTTCCAGCGTGAAGACATGGGTCGAGCCGGAATCGAACCAGACGTCCAGGATGTCCATCACCTGGTGCCATTTCGAGGCATCGTGATTGCCGAGGAAACGTTCCTTGGCGCCGTCGGCGAACCAGGCGTCGGCGCCCTCCTTCTCGAAAGCCTCCGTGATGCGCTGGTTGACGGCCTCGTCCTTCAGCACATTGCCGTCCTCGTCGGCGAAGACGGCGATCGGCACGCCCCAGGCGCGCTGGCGCGAAAGCACCCAGTCCGGGCGCTCCTCGATCATGGCGCGGATGCGGTTCTGGCCGGCCGCCGGCACGAAGCGCGTGTCGTCGATCGCCTTCAGCGCGCGGCTGCGCAGCGTCGTGCCGTCGCCGAGGTCCTTGTCCATATAGACGAACCATTGCGGCGTGTTGCGGAAGATGACCGGCTTCTTCGAGCGCCAGGAATGCGGATAGCTGTGCTTCAGCCGGCCGCGCGCGAAGAGCGCATTGCGCTTGATCAGCTCGTCGATGACCGCCTGGTTGGCGTTGCCCTTTTTGCCGTTGTCGTCGATGACGCGCGCGGCACCGCCTTCGCG
>NZ_RZSA01000831.1:0-2993 GCF_003998075.1 Mesorhizobium sp. M2A.F.Ca.ET.037.01.1.1
GCTCATGGATGAGCGACTGTCGTGGCGCGGTTCCCATGCAAACGAATGAGGGATATTACGTGCCGTCCGTACGCAAGACTGTTCTAGCCGCCATCCTGGTTTCCGCGACAGCGCTTTCGCCGTTGGCCGCCTCCGCCGAGACCATTACGGGCGCCCTCGCCAAAGCCTACCAGTACAATTCGCAGCTCAACGCCGCGCGCGCCGGCGTGCGCGTCACCGATGAGGGTGTTGCCATCGCCAAGTCGGGCTGGCGCCCGACCGTCACTGGTTCGGCCAACATCGACTACACCAACACGCACGGATTTGGCACCAGCAGGAGACTGACGACCGGCAGCTTCGGCGTGCAGATCAACCAGACGCTGTTCGACGGCTTTCAGACCAAGAACAATGTCGCTGCCGCCGAATCGCAGGTGAAGGCTTCGGTCGAAAGCCTGCGCAACACCGAAGAGAACATCCTGTTCAACGCGGCGAGCGCCTATATGGACGTGATTCGCGACCGCCAGGTCGCGGTGCTGACCGAGCAGAACCTGCAGTTCCTGACTGAGCAGGCGCGCGCCGCCCGCTCGCGCTTCGAGGTCGGCGAGGGCACCCGTACCGACGTCGCCCAGGCCGACGCCTCGCGCGCCACGGCCGTGGCTCAGTTGAGCGCCGCCCGCGCAACGGCGCTGGCGAGCGCGGCCACCTACCACCAGATCGTCGGCGACGAGCCGGGCAAGCTGAAGGCGGCCTCGCCGCTGGGCAAGCTGTTGCCGGGCAATCTCGATTCCGCCCTGGCTGTCGCTTCCGCCGAGCATCCGGCCATCCTTGCCACGCAGCATCTCGTCGATGCGGCGGCGTTTTCGATGAAGTCGTCGGAAGGTGCGCTGCTGCCCCAGCTTTCGGCCTCCGCCGGCATCTCGGACAATTACAGCCACACCTCTCCCGGTTCCTCCAGCAGTCCCAACGGTAGCTCGACGTCCGCCAATATCGGCGCAACTCTGACCATACCGATCTATTCGGGCGGCCGGACCTCGGCGATTGTGCGGCAGAACAAGGAATCGCTCAGCGAGGCGCGCATCCAGGTCGATGTCAGCCGCGACCAGGTGCGCCAGGCCGTGGTCTCGGCCTGGACGCAATATGTCGCAGCGCGCGAAAGCGTGGATGCCAACAGGCAGGTCATCGACGCCGCGCAGCTGGCGCTGAACGGTGTCATCGAGGAGCGCAATGTCGGCCAGCGCACGACGCTCGACGTGTTGAACGCGCAGAACGCCGTCATCACCGCCAAGATCAACCAGGCAAGCTCCGAGCGCGATGTGGTGGTGGCGAGCTACGCCATCCTGTCGGCGATGGGACGGCTGTCGGTCGATCGCCTGGGCCTGGCCGTCACCAAATACAGGCCGGAAGAGCATTACAACGCCGTCAAGGACAAGTGGATCGGATTGCGCACGCCCGACGGACGCTGATTTCGGATCCAAGCTTCGATAAACGCCGCGCGTCCCATGGATGCGCGGCGTTTGTCTTTTCAGGATGACTGACCGGGCTGCGCATCGCCTGAAGCGCGTATGCGCTTTAGGTTTTTGATTTTATGCATGTCTTTATCCCGAAACCGGTTCCCACTTTCGAGAGACATGCTTTCTGTTGAAATCTCCTAATCTGTTGAAATCCAAAGAGTCCCCAGATTGGGGATTCTCGGATGGCGATCGGTCGGTTACGCTGTCTCCACTGATTCGAATTCCGGCCCGGGCAGGAACGGAATTGCGTAGTGGTCACAAGGGCGGCGGATGTGACGATGGCGACGGCAAGCAGCGCGCAGCGCGAACCTTCCATGGAAGAGATACTGGCTTCCATCCGAAGGATCATCGAGGACAGCGATACCGGTCGCAAGCAGCCGGCCGAGGCCGGTGACCTGCGCCAGGACCTGGAACCGGCCGCCGTCAACACTCCCTCCGCTGCGATACCCGCTGTCGAGGTCGACGCCTTTCGTTCCGAACTGCATGCCGATGCCGGTCCCCGCAGGCCGGCGACGCTGGCGGAGGTCCAGGCCCAGCTTGCCGCGACCGATCCAGTGCTTGCGCGCGCCGAGGCTCGCCCGGAGCCGGTGAAGGCAGCGCCGGCGACCCCGGCGGAGGCTGGTGTCAGACACGCGGTCGAGCCGAGCGCGCCGGCAGCCGCCAACAGGCCCGCCGCTGCAAATGCGCCGCAGACCGCCGAGACCATTGTCGCCGATTGGCGGCGGGAAATCGCCGCGGCCGGAGGCAGCACCGTTACGGCGAAGCCGGCTGTCCGGGCTCCGGAAGCCGCGCCGCGGGTCGAGATCGACAAGGAGGAGCCCGCGGTCGAAGCCGTTGCGCATGCCGACGCTCCCCAGTCCTCCGCGCCTGAGGCTCAGCCGTCCCGTCCCGCGATCCTTTCCGAGCACACGGGCAGGCAGGTTGCCGCCGCGTTCGGCGAGCTTTCCGATGCCTTTGCCAGCCGCGGCAAGAAGAGCTTCGATGAAATGGCCGAAGAGATGTTGCGGCCGATGCTGCAGGATTGGCTCGACAACAACCTGCCGACGCTGGTCGAAAGGCTGGTGCGCGAAGAGATCGAGCGCGTGGCGCGCGGCGCGCAGTAGCCGCCGTAACACGCAAGCTGAAAAGCGCCGCCTTCGGGCGGCGCCTTGTTCAAGGCTCTCAGGTGAGCGCGCGTTGCTCCTGCTCGGCCGACATTGCCACGGGCTGCGGCAGGCCTATCTGTGACGGTGATCGCAGCTCTCGCGGTTGACTCGGCCAAGACCTTCCGATTTACACCGGACGCTTGTTACCGACAGTCCGGACCTCCTCCATGCTTGAAAAGACCTACGACGCCAAGACCGTCGAGCCGAAGATCGCCAAAATCTGGGAAGAGGCCGACGCCTTCCGGGCCGGCGCCGGCGCGGAGGAAGGGGCGGACGCCTTCACCATCGTCATCCCGCCGCCGAACGTCACCGGCTCGCTGCATATGGGCCATGCGCTCAACAACACGCTGCAAGACAT
>NZ_RZSA01000832.1:0-2984 GCF_003998075.1 Mesorhizobium sp. M2A.F.Ca.ET.037.01.1.1
TACTGGAGCAGGGCGAGTGGCCCGAATATAACGACTACACCGGGGCGCGGCCGGAGCACGAGCTGGTCAGCACCAAGCTCTGGCACCCCAACCCCAATGTGCGCGACAACCCGAACGACTATCCGGTCGACACCTCGACCACGGACATCAATCCGCTGATGTTTGCCGGCGTCGGCGGCAGTGCCACTCTCTACGGTGCGCAATGGATGCATTTCCTACCCTCGGATTTCCGCGTCCGCTCGCTCGACGGGGTGGCCGAAGACTGGCCTTTCTCTCATGAGGATCTGCTGCCCTACCAGCTCGAGATCGAGCGCGAGGTCGGCGTGTCTGGCCTTGCCGGCGACCCGGCATTTCCGCCACGGGGACCATATCCTTTCCCGGCGCTGCCGATAGGCTCCGTCGGTCTGCGCGGCGCGCTCGGCATGGAGCGCATGGGCTGGCACTGGTGGCCGGGCAGTAATGCGATACCGTCCGAAAAATTCGGCGAGTTGAACGCCTGCGTGCGGCGCGGCACCTGTCTCACCGGTTGCCCCGAAGGCGCGAAGTCGACCACCGACCGTTCGCACTGGCCGCTTGCGCTGAAGGCCGGCGCCCGGCTTGTCACGCGTGCCCGCGTCAAGGAGGTCGAGACCAACGAGCAGGGGCTCGCCACCGGCGTCGTCTATGTCGACGCCAATGGCCGCGACCGGCGCCAGCGCGCCAAGGTCGTCATCCTCTGCGCCAATGGCGTCGGCACGCCGCGGCTGCTGTTGATGTCGGGCGGAGCGAAACACCCGGACGGACTGGCCAACTCTTCGGGCATGGTCGGCAAGCGGCTGATGATGCATCCCTTCGCCAGCATCCTTGCCTCCTACGCGGATCCGTTGGACTCCTGGCGCGGCCCGTTCGGGCAGCAGGTCTATTCGCTCGAATTCTACGAGACCGACGAGCGGCGCGGCTTTGTGCGTGGATCGAAATGGAACTGCATGCCATCGGGCGGTCCGGTCGGCGTCTCGGGCGCTATCGGCTCCAAGGTCTATGTCGCCGAGGAAGGCCGCTTCCAGGATTTCTGGGGCGCCAACCTGCACGAGAATGTCGCCCGCCGCTTCGGTCATTCGCTGATCTGGGGCATTGTCGGCGAGGACCTGCCGGAAGAGGAGAACCAGGTGGTGCTGTCGAAGGATCTCGTCGACTCCGACGGCCTGCCGGCGCCGCAGATCATCTACAAGGTCAACGAGAACTCGAACCGCCTACTCCAGTTCAACATCGACCGCTGCCTGGAATCGGTGCGCGCCGCCGGCGCCATCGAGACGCTCGTTTCCACGCCGGTGCGCGAGTCCGGCTGGCACCTGATCGGCACGACCGTCATGGGCGACGACCCCAAGCGCTCGGTGGTTGACCAGTGGGGTGCCTGCCATGACGTGCCCAATCTCTACATCATGGACGCCTCGACCTTCCCGACCTCGGGGGCGACAAACCCGACTGCGACGATCATGGCGGTGGCGTTGCGCAACACACGTCGCATGATTGCGAAACGTCGCAACCAGAAGGTCGCCTGAGATGAGCAAAGACAAGACGTTCCTCGCTCTTGCGGACTTCCTCATCCCGGCCCACGGCACAATGCCGGCGTTCGGTTCCGTCTGCAGCTTCGCCGATGCCGAACAGGCGCTCGATTTTCGCGTCGATCTCAAGGAAGGATTTTATCGTGCGCTCGACGCCGATCCCTCATTGAGCGCGGAAGCGCATCTCGAAAGGCTGAACAAGGAAGACGGCGCCGCCTTCTCTGCCGTCACGACGATCGCGATTTGCACTTACTACATGAACCCGCGCGTGCGCGAGCTGCTCGGCTATCCCGGCCAGGAAAGCGTGCAGTACGATTCCAAGGCCACCCAGATCTACCTCACCGACGGCTCGCTTGGCCACGTGCTGGCGCGCGGTCGCAAATACCGGCCGACACCCGGCCTCTGATCCGTCCTAAGCAGAAAGGAATAACCCGATGGGTAAGGACATGTTCGACAAGGGCTTCGAAATCCGCAAGGCGGTGCTCGGAGCCGAGTTTGTGGAGAAGTCTTTCGCCAGCGCCGACGATTTCAACCGGCCGATGCAGGAGCTGGTGACCGAATATTGCTGGGGCGCCGTATGGGGCCGCGAGACGCTCGACCGCAAGACGCGCAGCATGCTGAACCTGGCGATGCTGGCTTCCCTCAACCGGCCGCACGAGTTGAAGATGCACGTCAAGGGCGCGATCCGCAACGGCGTCACCAAGGACGAGATCCGCGAGGTGCTGCTGCAGGTCGCCATCTATGCCGGCGTGCCGGCCGGCGTCGACGCCTTCCGCAACGCCCGCGAGGCCCTGCAGGAAATCGGGGCATGATCCAGCGTCCGCCGCTCGCCGAGGACAAGCTTGCCATGCTGATCGGCGGCCGTTGGGCCGCTGCGGCGTCGGGCGAGTATTTCGAGTCCTTCGATCCCTTCACCGGCAAGGCCTGGGCGCTTGTTCCGCGCGCCGGCGTTGCCGATGTCGATGCGGCCGTGGAGGCCGCGTCACAAGCCTTCCGGGGGGAATGGCGGTCGATGACGGCGAGCGCGCGCGGCCAGATCATGGCGCGCTTTGCCGACCTCGTCGCCGAGGAGGCGGAAAATCTCGCCGTTCTGGAGACGCGGGACAACGGCAAGCTCATCAACGAAATGCGGATGCAATGCAAATACATCCCGCAATGGTTCCGCTTCTTCGGCGGGCTGGCCGACAAGATCGAGGGACGCGTCATCCCGATCGATAAGCCCGGCGTTTTCAACTACACCAAGCTCGAGCCTCTGGGCGTCGTGGCGGCGATCACGCCGTGGAACTCGCCGCTGATGCTGGCGACCTGGAAGCTGGCGCCGGCGCTGGCCGCGGGCAATACCGTCGTATGGAAGCCTTCGGAATTCTCGTCGGTCTCGGCGCTCTTCTTCGGCAGGCTGTTCGAGAAGGCCGGCTTCCCGAAGGGAGTCGTCAACATCATCAC
>NZ_RZSA01000833.1:0-2979 GCF_003998075.1 Mesorhizobium sp. M2A.F.Ca.ET.037.01.1.1
TTCCCGGACACCCACTGGCTGGTAGCCGGTCTTCGCGAAAACAGCGAGGAGGAAATCCGGCTTCGCGGCCTGATTGCCAAGTCCGGCATGTCGAACCGGGTCATCCTGCTGGGCATCCAGGAGGACATCCCGGCGGTTGTGGTCGCGAGCGATTTCATGCTGCACCCGGCGCGCCTGGAAAATACCGGCACGGTGATTCTCGAGGCGCTCGCAAATGGCCTGCCGGTCATCGCGTCGGCCGCCTGCGGATATGCAAAATATGTCGAAGCTAGCGGGGCGGGGCTGGTCGTGGCCAATCACGACGATCCCGAAATCTGGCGACAGGCGGTCCGGAAAGCCGACGACACTGCAGTACGCGTGCAATGGCATCAGGCGGCCCTTGCTTACGGCTCGTCAAACCCGCTTACCGGCGGACTGGAAGCGGCCTGCGATCTGATAGAGAGCTTGCGCCGCAACCGGCGTGTCGGCTAGTTGCCCTTTCAGTCCGATGTTGCGATTTTAAGTCAAATTTTACCGAACGCACGGCATGGCTTGAGCGTCGGCGGATGGTCTTGCCGGCACGTTTCGCGTAAGGGGTGACGATTCGTATTGTCGGGACGATTCCGCTGGCCGTCGCCATAGGTCTGTTCACCGCGTCTGTCGCACAGGCGGGCGAGGGCAGCTGGATATCCGGCGACTGGTACCTGACGCTCGGCGCCACCGGCCTCGTCGCGCCGAATTTCGAGGGCGGCAAGAAATATATGTTCAGCGCCCAGCCGATCATCTCGCTCGGCAAGGTCGGTCCGCAGGCGCGCTTCACCTCGCGCAACGACAACATCTCGCTGGCCCTGGTCGACGACGGCTCCGTGCGCGCCGGCCTGACCGGCAAGTTCCTGTTCCATCGCACCAGCAAGGACGAACTCCATGGTCTCGACCCGGTGCGCTTCGGCGGTGAAGTTGGCGGCTTCTTCGAGTTCTATCCGTTGGATTGGCTGCGCGCCCGCGCCGAGTTGCGGCATGGCATCCGCTCCCACAACGGCTTCGTCGCCGACATCGCCGCGGACGCCTTCTATGACATCACGCCGACGGTCCGCATTTCCGGCGGTCCGCGCGTCTCCTTCGCGTCGTCCAACTATTTCGACGCCTATTACGGGGTCAACGCCAAGGAAGCGGCGGCTTCGGGCCTGAGCGAATACCATCCGGGCGGCGGTGTGAAATCGGCGGGCCTCGGCGGCGCGATCACCTGGCAGGTGACCGAGCCGATGACGGCCAGCGTCTTCACCGAATATTCGCGCCTGATGGAGCCGGCTTCGGATTCCAGCCTGGTTAAGGAACGCGGCGACCGCAACCAATGGACCTTCGGTGTCTCGACCACTTATCGCTTTAATTTCACCATGTAGGCCGCGAAACCGGCTTCATGCCTTGAATTCCGCGCTTTATTCCTGCCGCGCCATCCGCTAAAAGCCACGCCATGATGAGCTTTTCGCGCCTTTTCGCGATCGCGATACGAATTACAGGCCCGGTGTTCCGGGCGGCCTGAGCGCCGCTGGAGCCGCCGGGAGTTTTCGCGCGCGCCCCTCGCGCTTTTTCAAGAAAATCAACGCATATCGCCCAAAAGTGGGCTCCGGTTTTGGGAAATTGATATGCGTCAGCTAAGACCTCAACGCCCGGGCTTTCCGCCGCCGGGCAACGCAGATGGCAGATCAATGACCGACACCCCGATGACCGACGCTGTTGAAACGATCGACTATTCCAAGACGCTTTATTTGCCGCAGACGGATTTCCCGATGCGCGCCGGCCTGCCCGAGAAGGAGCCCGGCGTGGTCAAGCGCTGGCAGGACATGGACCTTTACAGAAAGCTGCGCGAGGAGGCCGCCGGCCGTGAGAAATTCGTGCTGCACGACGGTCCGCCCTACGCCAATGGCAACATCCATATCGGCCATGCGCTGAATAAGATCCTCAAGGACGTCATCAACCGCTCGTTCCAGATGCGCGGCTACGACGCCAACTACGTGCCGGGCTGGGACTGCCACGGCCTGCCGATCGAGTGGAAGATCGAGGAGCAGTATCGCGCCAAGGGCAAGAACAAGGACGAGGTGCCGGTCAACGAGTTCCGCAGGGAATGCCGCGACTTCGCGGCCGATTGGATCAAGGTGCAGGGCTCAGAGTTCCAGCGCCTGGGCGTCATCGGCGATTTCGACAACCCCTACACGACGATGGCCTACCATGCCGAGGCGCGCATCGCCGGCGAGCTGCTGAAATTCGCCATGTCGGGGCAGCTCTACCGCGGCTCGAAGCCTGTGATGTGGAGCGTGGTCGAGCGCACCGCGCTCGCCGAAGCCGAGGTCGAGTATCAGGATTATGAGAGCGACACGATCTGGGTGAAGTTCCCGGTCGCGAGCCTCGCCCAGCCGGTCGCCGGCGCGGCGCCGGCGCTGGACGACACCGCGCTCGATCTGGTCGAGGCGCATGTCGTCATCTGGACGACCACGCCCTGGACCATACCCGGCAACCGTGCCGTCAGCTATTCGCCGCGCATCGGCTATGGCCTCTATGAGGTGACGGCGGCCGAGAACGCCTTCGGCCCGCAGCCCGGCGAGAAGCTGATCTTCGCCGACGCGCTGGCCGAGGACTGCGCCGCCAAGGCCAAGGTCACGTTGAACAGGCTTCACAGCGTCCCGGCCGAACAGCTTGGGAAGCTTACGCTTTCGCATCCTTTCAAGGGCCTCGGCGGCGGCTATGAGTTCCCGGTGCCGATGGTTGCCGGCGAGCATGTCACCGATGACGCCGGCACCGGCTTCGTCCACACCGCGCCCGGTCATGGCCGCGAGGACTTCGACGCGTGGATGGAGGCCGCCGCCGACCTTCGGGCGCGCGGCGTCGACACCACGATCCCGTTCACGGTCGACGATGCCGGCTTCTTCACCAAGGACGCGCCGGGCTTTGGCCCGGGACGCGAAGGCGGTGCCGCGCGCCCGAAGGTCGGCGGCGGCCTCCATC
>NZ_RZSA01000834.1:0-2978 GCF_003998075.1 Mesorhizobium sp. M2A.F.Ca.ET.037.01.1.1
TCTTGGCGCCGCCCTTGGACAGGATGCCCTTGTAGGCCGACAGAGCCGACGAGCCGCTGTTCGGATCGACCAGACGCTCGAAGCTCGCCACCACGTCCTTGGCGGTGACGGTGCGGCCGTCATGGAATTTCACGCCGGGGCGCAGCTTGAAGGTCCAGCGCTTGGCCGTCTCGTCGGCTTCCCAGGACAAAGCGAGCTTCGGATGCAGCCCGTCCTTGGGATCGTCGAGGATCAGATATTCGCCGACCTGGCTGAGAACGCCGATGCTGGCCGGATCGGTGACGGTGACCGGATCGATCGCCTTGGTCGGCTGGCCAAGCCCGACGCGGACGGTGCCGCCGGCGGCAGCCGCGCGGGCCTGACCGGAGAAGCCGAGGCCCTGCGACGCGGCGAAGCCGGTCAGGCCGATGAGCGCGGCGTATTTCAACAGGTCGCGGCGCTTGAGGTAGCCCTTGGCGTATTCGTCGACGGCGACGTTCCAGATGTCGCCGGAGAGATTGCGAAGGGCGTCGATTTCGTTGCGCTTGGTCATTTTTGCCTCTGTGAAAAAGGGTTTTGAAAATGAGGTGACGACGACGGGGCCGGATCAGACCGGCTGGCCGTCGAGATGGATGCGGTCGACTGCTTGCGGATAGAAGGCGATCAGCCCCTTGATCTTCGGCATCTCGGCGATCGGATCGCGGTAAGCCCAGGCGATGTCCTCGCGTAGCGAACCGTCCTTGAGCACGCCCGACCAATAGGAGGCGATGCCCTTGTAGGGACATCGGGTCCTCGTCAGCGAGGCCCTCAGCCGGTCGAGACGGACATCCTCCAGCGGTAGATAAAAACGCGTCGGCAGGTGCGTTTCGAACAGGAGCACGGGACGGCGGCTGTCGGCGATCGGCTCACCGTCGAACCAGATCTCGACATGGCTGGAGCTCTGCAGCACGTCGATGCGCGCATAGGGATCGCGGGCATGGACGAAGACCTCTTCCTCCTCCTCGAACCATTGGTCGACGAGGTTCCAGGTGAAGGCTATGCGGCCGGCGAGCGACGCGAGGTTTTCGTCGGGCGGAGCGGTAAACGACCAGGCTGCATCAGCGGCGCGCCTGTCGCCCGCTTCGATATCCCAGTATTTCGTCTCGCCGCCGACCGGATGCTGCTGGCCTTGTTTCGAAGGCTTCAGCACCGACTGGTCGATCGCCGCCAGCGGAAAGAAATAGATCGGCAGGAAGTGGTTGGAGCGCAGCACCAGCACGTTGCGGCTGTCGGCGATGACGCGGCCGCCGAATTTGACGCGAATGCGCTTGGGGCTGTGCAGGACGTTGATCAGCTGCGGCGCGGTCGCCTCGCGCGGCTGCAATCTCGGTGCGGCGGTCATGGCGGCTCTCCTCAGGACACGGCGCGCTGATTGGCGCGCTGCTCGGCGAAGCGGTTGGCGGGACGGGCGAGGCCGAAGCGGTCGCGCAGCGTTCCGGGAGCGTATTCGGTCGGGAAGACGCCGCGGCGTTGCAGCTCCGGCACGACCTGCTCGGCGAAGTTGATCCAGTCTTCCGGCAGCAGCGGGAACATCAGGTTGAAGCCATCGGCGGCGCCCGCCTCGAACCAGTCCTGCAGCTGGTCGGCGATCTGCTTCGGCGTGCCGGCGACGGTCGGCACCGAGCCGCTGTTCGCCAGCTTGCGGGCGATTTCGCGCAGCGTCAGGTTCTGCGTCGCCCACTGCTTGACCCGATTGAGCGAGGTGCGCCCGCCGTTGAAGGTGCTTTCGTCCGGAAGCTGCGGCAGCGGGCCGTCCGGCGGATAGGCCGAGAGATCGATGCCGCTCCAGCTCGACAGGAGATCGATGCCGACACGATCGGGGAGCAGCGTCTGCAGATATTCCTGCCTGTCGCGCGCCTCGGCCTCGGAAGCGGCGACGATCGGCAATATGCCGGGCAGGATCTTGAAGCTCTCCGGCTTCCTGCCGTATCGGGCGAGACGCTCGTTGATGTCCTCACGGTACCGGATGCCGTCTTCCCTGGTGCTATAGATGGCAAAATGGGCATCGGCATGGGCGGTGGCGAAGTCCTTGCCGTCCTCGGACGAGCCGGCCTGGACGATCAGCGGGTGGCCCTGCGGCGGCCGCGAGACGTTGAGCGGCCCGCGCACCTTGAAATGCGCGCCGCGATGGTCGAGCACATGGACCTTGTCCGGATCGGCGAAATAGCCGGTTTCCTTGTCGAACAGCAGGGCTTCGTCCTCCCAGCTGTCCCACAGCCCTTTGACGATATCGAGGAATTCGGCGGCGCGCTGGTAGCGGAAGGCGTGCTCGATATTGCCGTCGCGGCCGAAATTGCGCGCCTCTTCGTCCATGGCCGAGGTGACGACGTTCCACGACGCCCTGCCGCCGCTGATATGGTCGAGCGAGGCGAACAGCCGCGCCACGTTGTAGGGCTCGCTGTAGGAGCTCGAGGCGGTGGTGATGAGACCGATGTGTTTCGTCACGCTGGCCAGCGCCGACAAAAGCGTCAGTGGCTCGAGGCGGGCATTGGCGTAGTGGGCGACACCGCTCTTCACCGAATCCCAGATGGACACGTGGTCGGCGACGAAGATGGTGTCGATCCTGGCGCGCTCGGCCGCCTGAACGAGCTCGCGATAGTAATCGAAGGAGAGCACTTCCCGGCCTGGCGCGCGCGGATGGCGCCACGACATGCGATGGTCACCCTGCGGGTTGAAGAAGAACGCGCTGAGGATCAACTGATTTCGCGCCATGCCGGCCTCCTTGCAAATCGCTGGGAGACGCGGGCGCCGCATTGGTCGGCGCGACCCGCGATCTCCAATTTGCAAAAGGCTAGATTGCGTTTGGCGTTAATTCGAGTAATTTTATAGAGATAATATACTATGCAAGCGGAAGCGATTGCCCTCGATTAGGGCACCGGCAGAAAGCGATTTCGAGGTCTTGATGTCCCATTCGGTGCTGAATGTGGAGAAACTTTCCATCGCGTATGGCGGGAAAAGAG
>NZ_RZSA01000835.1:0-2971 GCF_003998075.1 Mesorhizobium sp. M2A.F.Ca.ET.037.01.1.1
GCCTTGAGCAGGCGGCAATCGGTCAAGGAGGCGGTCGGCGCGGACTATCCGCGGCGGTTGCATGCCTTTCTGCAGGCAAAGGGATCCTATTTATCCGGGATCATCAGGCGGCAGGCCACTGAAACTCCGCAAGCCCGATCCGCCTGAACGGGTCGATGACCGTTCCGGCGACCATGGCGGCGAGGAATTGCGGCCCCGGCGGGATACACGCCAGCGCCGCCACCATGCGGTCGCGGACAAAGGGCAAAGCTGCGGAGTCCGACTGGTAGAACGGCGTCAGCGACAGTGACAATGCCTGGAACACGCGCACATGCCAACGGCGTGCGCTGGCATAAGTCGCCAGCGCGTCGTCGAGGCTGTCCGCCCGCGCAAGCGCATGGCTGAGCGCGGCGGCGTCGAGCAGCGCCATGTTCGCGCCTTGCCCGAGTTGCGGGCTGGTCGAATGCGCGGCGTCGCCGATAACCGCAAGCCGCCGGCCTGCCGGCAGTCTCATCGTGTGATGGCCGTAACGGGCGAGCGAGAGCTGCTCGAAACTGTCGATCTGGCTGGTGAAAACCTCGCATTCCGGCCAGACGGAAATCACTCTCGCCTTCCATGCTTCGAGCCCCTCGGCCTTCACTCGTTCGGCGTCGGCCGGCTTGAGGCTCCAGAAGAAGGCCGCCATGTCTTGCGCGCCAGGCTCCGGCCGGCCGATCGGCAGCACGCCGACCATGATGCTTGCCTTGTCGTAGCGCTGCAGCAGCGCGCTTCTGTCAAAGCCGCCCCGCCAGCCGAGCGACGCCCAGAACGCGCCATAGGCGAGCGGTCGCGGCATGGCGGCATCGCCGAGATAGTGCCGCAGTTTCGAGCGCGCGCCGCTGGCATCGACAATGAGGTCGAACGGCCCGAGCCGCTTGCCGTTGGCGCAGACCAGCGTCGCGCGCTCGGTCGTCTCCGGTGTCTCGACCTCGACATTGGTCTCGATGGCGATCGCTTCGCGCAAGGCGGCGCGATGGAGCACGCCGAACAGCGCCGCCCGATGCACCGCGAGGCCGAAGCGACGGCCGCGCCGCGCGTCGTAGCGGACTTCGAGCACCGTGCGCCCGGTCTGGGCGTCGGTGCCGTGCAGCCGCTCGATACGGCTGCCGAGCGAAAGAATGTCATCGAGCAGGCCGAGATCGGCGAGGACTGTCAGCCCGGTCGGCTGCAGGATGAGGCCGGAGCCGACAGGCTTCGGCGCGTCGAAGCGCTCGAAGATGGTGACCTTGTGCCCCGCCCGCGTGAGATAGAGCGCCGCGGCCAATCCGGCCGGCCCGGCGCCGGCAATCGCGATGTCGTAGGATCTGCTCATTGCCCGCCCAAGCCAAGCCGGCCGGACAATCTCCCAACACATCAGTCAAATCAAGCTGGCGCTTTGACGCCTGTCAGGCTTCAGCCGCGTCGAAAGCGGCACGTGCCTCGCGCACGGCGTCATGGTTGAGCTCGGCCCACTGGACCAGCATCTGCAGGGGCGCAAACATCGAGCGCCCGAGATCGGTCAGGCTGTATTCGACGCTCGGCGGCTTGGTCGGGAAAACTTCACGGTGCACATAGCCGTCGCGCTGCAGGTCGTAGAGCGTTTGCGTCAGCATGCGTTGCGAAATGTCGGGAACCAGCCGGCGCAGCTCACCGAAGCGGTAGGGCCTCTCTGCCAGCGCCATGACCAGCAGCGAGCTCCATTTGCCGCTGATGCCCTGGATCACGTCGCGGACCGGACAGTCGGCGAAATTGCCGCCGTTGGTCATCGCCTTATAGACCTCGAGCTTGGCTTTCAGATTGAAGATCTTGCTGTCCATTGCGATATCCGCCGATCGAAACTGAAGCATGTCTCCCGAAAGCGGGAACCGGGTTTCGGGTTAAGAACATGCGTAAGATCAAAACCTAGAGCGCGTGGAGCAAATCTGAAAGATCGCGACGCGCTTTAGGCCGGCAATGGTGGTTCCCTCGCCGTGCCTACCTCCCGAAAAACTGCCTTCTTTACGGCCCGAGGTCAATTCCTATTTTAGTGCTGGTCTCTTTTTGAGACTACCACTTGATCCGCCTTCGACGCAATTTTTCAGGACCCTCCCCATGACCGAAACCCTTCTCGTCACCGGCGCTTCCGGCCAGCTCGGCCGAGCCGTCATCAATCACTTGCTGGAGGCGCAGAAAATTGCGCCCTCGAGCATCATCGCCGCCACCCGCAACCCCGAGAACCTCGCCGACCTTGCAGCGCGCGGCATCGCCGTCAGGGCCGCCGACTTCAACGACAGCGCCTCGCTGGAGAAGGCGTTCGCTGGCGCCGACCGGGTGCTGATCATCTCGACTGGCGACCTCGATCTGAAGACTGGCCGCCGCCTGAAGCAGCATGAGACGGCCGTGGCCGCGGCCAAGGCGGCAGGCGTTTCGCATCTGCTCTACACCTCGATGCCCAATCCCGAGCCGGGCTCGCCCGTGCTCTTTGCCGGCGATCACTACGGCACCGAGCAGGCGATCAAGGCGAGCGGCATCTCCTACACCATCTTCCGCAACGGCTGGTATCAGGAGAACCTGTTCATGTCGCTGCCGCACGCCATTTCGTCGGGCAAGTGGTACACATCGGCCGCCGAAGGGCGCATCGCGCATGGCGCGCGCGACGATATGGCGGCCGCCATTGCCGCCGGCCTCGCATCCGGCTCCAAGGAAAGCCACATCTACACGCTGACCGGCCCTCAGGCCTATACGGTGGGCGAGATCGCCGCTCTGGTAAGCGAGGTGACCGGCAAGCCGCTGGAAGTCATCCAACTGCCGGACGAGGCGCTTACCGAAGGGGTGAAAGCAGCCGGCGTTCCAGAGGATTTCGCCCGCATCATCGTCTCCTTCGACGCCAACACCCGCGCCGGACGCATTGCGGAGGTGACCGATGCCGTCGAAAAACTCTCGGGCCGCACGCCCCGGACGCTGAAGCAGTTCCTAGAAGCGAACAAGGCTACCC
>NZ_RZSA01000836.1:0-2969 GCF_003998075.1 Mesorhizobium sp. M2A.F.Ca.ET.037.01.1.1
CTTCTGCACATCCTTCCCCACCTGATGCCGACCGCGATCGTCTGGGGCACGCTCGGCATCGCCACCACGGTGCTGCTCGAGGCGACGCTGTCCTTCCTCGGCATTGGCGTGCAGCCGCCGCAGCCTTCCTGGGGCAACATCATCTTCGAGAGCCAGAGCTATTTCAGGATGCGCCCTGGCTGGTGTTCATCCCCGGCGCGATCATCCTCGCCACGGCGCTGTCCTTCAATCTGATCGGCGACGCCCTGCGCGACATCCTCGACCCGACCCAGCGCGGGAGGCTGTGACGATGGCCTCCTTCCTTGCCCGCCGTCTCGTCCAGGCCGTGCTGATCCTGCTCGGCGTCGCCGCCATCACCTTCCTTCTGCTCTATTTCCTGCCGGCGGACCCCGCCGTGCTGATCGCCGGGCGCTCCGCGACGCCGCAGATGGTGGCCGCCATCCGGCATGAGCTTGGCCTCGACCAGCCTCTGGTCATGCAGTTCCTGCATTATGTCGGCAACCTGCTGCATGGCGATCTCGGCCGCTCCTATACGCAGAAGACCGAGGTGCTGCCGCTGATCCTGGCGCGGCTGCCGGCGACGCTCATCCTCATGGCCGCCGGCATCGTCGTCGAGGTCGCGCTCGGCCTGACCTTCGGCATCATCGCGGCGGTCCGGCGCGGCGGCTTCGTCGACCGCTCGGTGATGATGCTGTCCTTCGTCGGCGTCTCGTCGCCGCAATTCGTCGTGGCGCTGCTGCTTCTCTATGTCTTTGCCGCCACGCTCGGCTGGTTCCCGATGTCCGGCTTCGGCACGGCGCGGCATGTCGTGCTGCCGGCGCTCACGCTCGGCGTGCTCGGCGCCGGCTGGTATGCGCGCATGGTGCGTTCCGCCATGATCGAGGTGCTGCGCCAGGATTATGTGCGCACCGCGCATGCCAAGGGGCTCAGCGGCCGTCGCGTCGTGCTCGGCCACGCGCTGCCCAACGCGCTGTTGCCGATCATCGCCATGGTCGGCATCGACATCGGCCAGTTCATGAGCGGCGTGGTCGTGGTCGAGGCCGTCTACGGCTGGCCCGGCATCGGCCAACTCGCCTGGCAGGCCATCCAGCAGGTCGACGTGCCGATCATCATGGGCGTCACGCTGGTCTCGGCCCTGGCCATCGTGCTCGGCAATTTGCTCGCCGACTTCGTCGCCCCATTCGTCGATCCCCGCATCCGCAGCCAATAACCAACAAGACCAACAGAGGAGTGAACTCAATGAACAAATTCGTCAGAAAGATGGGCCTGGCGGCCTTGCTCGCCACCTCGGCCCTGGTGCCCGTCGCCTTCGCCGACACGCCGACCAATGGCGGCGACATCATCGTCACCTACAAGGACGACATCGCCACGCTCGACCCGGCCATCGGCTATGACTGGCAGAACTGGTCGATGATCAACGCTCTGTTCTCGCGCCTGGTCGACTACAAGCCGGGCACGACGGAACTGGGGCCGTCGCTCGCCGACAGCTACGACGTCTCCGACGACGGCAAGGTCTATACGTTCAAGCTGCATCCCGGCGTCAAGTTCACCAACGGCCGCGCGGTGACGGCGGCGGACGTCAAATGGTCGATCGAGCGCGCCGTCAACCCGAAGACGCAAGGCCCGGGCGCCGGCTTCTTCCACTCGATCGTCGGCGCCGACAAGAGGACCGCCGGCACCGCCGAGACGATGGAGGGCATCACGGCGATAGACGATCATACGGTGAAGTTCACGCTGTCGCAGCCCGACGCCACCTTCCTCAACGTGCTGGCGCTCAACTTCGCTTCCGTCGTGCCGAAAGAGGCGGTGGAAGCCGCCGGCGGCGACTTCGGCAAGCATCCGGTCGGCTCCGGCGCCTTCACGCTGAAGGAATGGACGATCGGCCAGCGCCTCGTCTTCGAGAAGAACCCCGACTATTTCATCAAGGATCGGCCGCATGTCGACTCTTTCACGATCGAGATCGGCCAGGAACCGCTGGTGGCGCTTTTGCGCCTGCAGAAGGGCGAGGTCGACATTGCCGGCGACGGCATCTCGCCGGCGAAATATCTGGAGATGAAGAAGTCGCCCGAGTTCGAGGGCAGGATCGTCGACCGCCAGCAGTTGGAAACCAGCTACGTCACTTTGAACACGCAGGTAAAACCCTTCGATAACGCCAAGGTGCGGCAGGCCGTCAACATGGCCATCAACAAGGACCGCATCGTGCGCATCATCAATGGCCGCGCCACGCCGGCAAGCCAGGTGCTGCCGCCGCTGATGCCGGGCTACGACCAGAACTACAAGGGCTATGCCTACGATCCCGAAAAGGCCAAGGCGCTGCTTGCCGAGGCCGGGTTGAAGGACGGCTTCTCGACCCAGATCTACACCTCCAACACCGATCCGCAGCCACGCATCACGCAGGCGATCCAGCAGGATCTGGCGGCGATCGGCGTCAAGGCCGAGATCAAGGCGGTGGCCAATCCGAACGTGATTGCCGCCGGCGGCACGCAGGGCCAGGCGCCGATGGTCTGGTCCGGCGGGCTCGGCTGGATCGCCGACTTCCCGGATCCGTCCGACTTCTACGGGCCGATCCTCGGCTGCGGCAGCGCGGTTGCCGGCGGCTGGAACTGGTCGTGGTACTGCAACAAGGACATCGACGCCCGCGGCCAGGCGGCGGACGCCATGCCGGTGCCGGCCAAGGCCGAGGAGCGCAACAAGGCCTGGGCGCAGATCTTCACCGACATCCAGACCAATGACGCGCCCTGGATTCCGGTCTTCAACGAACGCCGCGTGGTGGCCAAGGCCAAGCGCATGGGCGGCCCGGACGAGATCTATATCGATCCGACCCGCGTCATTAATTACGAAGCGATCTATGTGAACAAATAGGCCGTCTCATTTGCCGGTGGCGGCGTCCAGCCCGCCGCCGGCAAATGAGACGGCCTATTTGTTCACATAGATCGCTTCGTAATTAATGACGCGGGTCGGATCGATAT
>NZ_RZSA01000837.1:0-2968 GCF_003998075.1 Mesorhizobium sp. M2A.F.Ca.ET.037.01.1.1
GTCCAAATCCGGCAAGCCGAAGACCGATGCGCCCGAGACCAGCCCGGCCTTAGCGACGCCGTCGCCGGTCAAGGTTGCTCCGGCCACCGAGAAGGCGGCCAGTGTCAGGGCGCCGCGCCATTCGGCCGCCAATGCCAATCAGGCTTCTCCGGAAGTCGAGGCCGTTTCCAAACCGCGCAGCGGGCCCAAGAACAAGGCAGAGCCGGCGGCCGCTTTCAAGGCGCCGGAAACCAAGCAGCCGGTCGCCAAGACGGAAAAGCCTTCGCTGGATGACAAGAACCGGCCGGCCGGCATCGAGCGTCCGGCGACGGTCGACGATCTCAAGCTGATCTCCGGCGTCGGGCCGAAGATCGAAGCGATCCTGCATTCGCTGGGCATCTACACCTTCGCTCAGGTCGCGGCCTGGAAGAAGGCCGAGCGCGAATGGGTCGACGGCTATCTCAATTTCCGCGGCCGCATCGAGCGCGACGACTGGGTGAAGCAGGCCAAGGCGCTCGCCAAAGGCGGCGTCGCCGAATACATCCGCGTCTTCGGCAAGAAGCCGGTCTGAGGGACGACAAATGCTTCAGGACAAAGACCGCATCTTCACCAACATCTACGGCCTCTTCGACAAGTCGCTGGCCGGCGCGCAGTCGCGCGGCATCTGGTACGATACGCCCGGTCTCATCGCCAAGGGCCGCGACTGGATCGTCAATGAGATGAAGGCTAGCGGGTTGCGCGGCCGCGGCGGCGCCGGCTTCCCGACCGGACTGAAGTGGTCGTTCATGCCCAAGCAGAGCGACGGCCGTCCGAGCTATCTGGTCATCAATGCCGACGAATCCGAACCCGGCACCTGCAAGGACCGCGACATCCTGCGCAACGATCCGCACACACTGGTCGAGGGCGCGCTGGTTGCCGGCTTCGCCATGGGCGCAGTCGCGGCCTACATCTATGTGCGCGGCGAGTTCATCCGCGAGCGCGAGGCGCTCCAGCGCGCCATCGACGAGGCTTACGCGGCCAAGCTGATCGGCAAGAACAACACGTCCGGCTACGACTTCGACGTCTATATGCATCACGGCGCCGGCGCCTATATCTGCGGCGAGGAGACGGCGCTGCTCGAAAGCCTAGAAGGCAAGAAGGGCCAGCCGCGGCTGAAGCCGCCATTCCCGGCCAATGTCGGCCTCTATGGCTGCCCAACCACCGTCAACAATGTCGAATCGATCGCGGTGGCGCCGACCATCCTGCGCCGGGGCGCGGCCTGGTTCTCGTCCTTCGGCCGGCCGAACAATGCCGGCACCAAGCTGTTCTGCGTCTCCGGCCAGGTCAACAATCCGTGCACCTTCGAAGAAGCGATGTCGATCCCGTTCCGGGAGCTGATCGAGACGCATTGCGGCGGCATCCGCGGCGGCTGGGACAATCTGCTGGCAGTCATCCCGGGCGGCGCTTCGGTGCCGCTGGTGCCGGCCGAGCAGATCATGGACGCGCCGATGGATTTCGATGCGCTGCGCGACCTGAAATCCGGCCTCGGCACGGCTGCCGTCATCGTCATGGACAAGTCGACGGATATCGTGAAGGCGATCGCCAGGCTGTCCTACTTCTACAAGCATGAGAGCTGCGGCCAGTGCACGCCGTGCCGCGAAGGCACCGGCTGGATGTGGCGGGTGATGGAGCGGCTGGTGCGCGGCGAAGCGCAGAAGCGCGAGATCGACATGCTGCTCGATGTCACCAAGCAGGTCGAGGGCCACACGATCTGCGCGCTGGGCGACGCGGCGGCCTGGCCGATCCAGGGCTTGATGCGACATTTCCGCGGCGAGGTGGAACGCCGCATCGACGAGTTTTCGCGCAACGCGCACCGGGTCGAGCCGGTGATGGTGGCGGCGGAATAAGACTTCGAAATACGGGCGCAAGCCCGAGACGGAAAGCAGGGGCGGGGCATACGAAAAACGACCAGGAGAACTCTATGGCGCCGTATTCGATACCCTATCCGTTCATGCCTGATTTGGACCAGCTCGAGAAGATGAACCAGGACCTGACCAAGATGATGCCGAAGGAGATGGCCAGCGCCGTCAACCTTCTGGCGCATCCGGTCGCGGGCGCGGCGGCGATGTCGGCGCTGGGCATTGGTTTTGCCAACCAGGCCGTCGGCATGTGGATGGGCGCCTTCACCGGCGCGCTGGAAGCTTCGCAGCGCATGTTCCAGCCTTTCCTCGACGATCTCGAGGCGCAGAGCGAAGCGGTCGCCAATGCGTCCAAGGCGCGCAAGGCGACCGAGACCCTGATCGCCGAGGCGCAGACCTTTGCCAGGGACGTGACCGATATCGCGGTGAACGCGACCGAGAAGGCTCTCGACACGACCGGGGCCGATATTGTCGCCCAGCCGGCAGCGGCCGCATTGATGCCCGAGGATTTCAGGCAGCCGAAGGCCGTCGACAAGCCGGCGAAGCCGTCGGACCTGAAGGCGATTTCGGGTATCGGACCGAAACTGGAGAAGGTGCTCAACGGTCTCGGTATCTGGACCTATGAGCAGATCGCGGCCTGGACGTCGCAAGAGATCGCCTGGGTGGAAGATTATCTGTCGCTTGCCGGCCGCATCGGCCGCGACGACTGGACTGCGCAGGCGGCGGCGCTCGCCGCGAAGTGATTTGAAAAGCCGGGCGCGGTGCAAACCGCGCCCGGAAGATAGATTGCGGACATCCGCGAGGGTTTGAGGCGAATGGCAAAGCTAAAGGTCGACGGGAAAGAGATCACGGTACCCGACCATTACACGCTGCTGCAGGCGGCCGAGGACGCCGGCGCGGAAGTGCCGCGCTTCTGCTTCCATGAGCGGCTGTCGATCGCCGGCAATTGCCGCATGTGCCTGATCGAGGTGAAGGGCGGCCCGCCCAAGCCGCAGGCGTCTTGCGCCATGGGCGTGCGCGACCTGCGCCCCGGCCCGAATGGCGAGCCGCCGGAAATCCTCACCAACACGCCGATGGTCAAGAAGGCCCGC
>NZ_RZSA01000838.1:0-2964 GCF_003998075.1 Mesorhizobium sp. M2A.F.Ca.ET.037.01.1.1
GGGATACGCTGAGGCCACCTTCCAGCCAGCCGGCGGCGTGGATGCAGACGGTGGCGCCAGCCAGCACCGAGCCCCACAGCGCGAACTGCGTCTCGTGTGCCGCCTGCACGTCGGAAATATTGGCGGCGCTGCCGCCGCCGGAGCGCCACGGCAACCCAGTGTAGCGGGCGAGCTGTCCCGCCCCAAGCGTCGCCTTGATATGTTCCGGCGTGCCGAAGGCCGGCGCGCCGGTGGTCTATGGCTCCTTCTCCTCCAATGTCGACATGAAGTCCGGCGCGCCGGGGCGCACGATTTGGGCAAGCGTCAACCCAGCCAGCGCCTCGGCATGCTGCAAGGTCAGCGCGCCGGCAACCGTGATCGGCGCCATCGCGCCCGCCAGGCAGAAGGGCGTGATGATCAGGACCTGGCCGGCCCTGGCGAAGTCGATGATGCCTTGCGCCATCGGGATATCCAGCTGACGCGGCGAGTTGGTGTTGATGACGGTGTAGCAATGGGCGCCGGCGCGGAACTGGTCCTCGGAGAGGCCGCGCGCCAGGCGGATCATCTCGAACCCGTCCTCGACCTGCGGCGTGCCGCGCGCAAAGATGAAGGGGAACTTGTCCGACAGCGTTAGTTGCGCCCGGTTGACGGCATAGTGGCGGAAGCGGTTGTCGATGTCCTGCGGCTCGACGCAGGGCCCAAGCATGTGCAGCACGTCGAAATGCTGGATCAGCTTGATGAATTCCTCGAAGGCGGCGAGCGTGCCCGGCCGGCGGCCGCGCTCGAGATCGGTGACGTTGGGCGCGCCAGAGCCGGCCAGGAAAGCCATCGAGCCGAGCTCAAGCGTCAGGTCGCGCGAGCGGTCGCCGCCAAGTGCCGGAATGGAGCGCGGCGCCGAGGCAAGTGCTGCCTCGACCATGTCGCGGCCGATCCTGACCATCTGGCTGTCTTCGTCGACCAAGGCGCCGGCCTTGGCGTAGATGGCGCGGGCCTCGGGCAGCAGCACCTTGATGCCGAGTTCTTCCAGCACGCGCAGCGCGGCAGCGTGGATGGCGGCGACCTGGTCTTCGGAAAAGATCGGCTGCGGCAGGAACGGGTTCTTCAGGGACCGGTAGTTCGGACGGCGGCTGGATTCGCTGCCCGCCTCGCCGGTGCGTCCCCGCCGGCGCTCGCGTCTGAGATCACGTGCGGCCTCATCGATCATGGCGGTTCCTCCTCATTGCCGCATCGCCTTGCCTTCAGGGTCGTAGGGCGAGGCGGCAATGACACGCGCCGGCCGTTCGACCCCGACAATGTGTATGGAAAGTTCTGTCCCCTCCCCGGCGAAACCGTCATCGAGCAACGCCAGGGCGACGCTCTTGCCGAGGGTATAGCCGTAGCCGCCGGAGGTGACGAAGCCGACGCGCCGGCTCTTGGACCAGACCGGCTCGAAGCCGCTGGCATCGGCGTGGACAGCGTCGACCTCCAGCGTCACGATGCGTCGCGAGGCACCGGCGTCGCGCTCTTTCAGCGCCGCGTCGCGGCCGATGAACTCGGCCTTGTCGAAAGCGATGAAGCGGTCGAGCCCGGTCTGACCGGGCGTGTAGCCTTGCGTGAACTCGCGCGACCAGATGCCGAAACTCTTTTCCAGCCTGAGCGAATTCAGCGCGTAATAGCCGATCTCGGCAAGGCCGAGGTCTTGGCCGGCGGCAAGCAGTGTTTCGCGCAGCGTCGCATGCAGGGTGGCCGGGCAGTTGATCTCGAAGCCGAGTTCGCCGGCGATGGACAGCCTGGCAACGCGCGCTCGCATCATGCCGATATCGAACTCGCCGCAAGCCATGAACGGCAGGGTTTTGGCGGAGATGTCCTGATGCGTGGTGCGTTCGAGGATCTTTCGTGCATTCGGTCCAGTGACGAGGAAGCCGGATGTGGCATCGGAAATGTCGGTGACGGAAACGCCTTCGGCGATGTGCGCCTCGAACCAGCGCATATGAAATTCGCGCAAATAGTAGGAGCCCATGATCCAGTATTCGCCGCCGCCCCAGTTGAGCACGGTGAGGTCGCCCTTCAGCCGGCCATTGGGCCCAAGCATCGGCGCAAGCTTGGCGCGGCCAGGCTTCGGCAGCCGGCAAGCGAGCAGCCGGTCGAGCCACGCCTCGGCGCCCGGGCCTGACACGGCATAGCGCGAGAAGGCTGTGGTATCGACGAGGCCGGCGGCGCGGCGCACCTGCAGCACCTCGTCGCCGACGATTTCGAAGGCGTTGGAGCGCTTCAGCGTCGTCTCCTCGCGGAACCCCATCGGCGCGAAATAGGCCGGGATCTCCAGGCCCCAGGACGCCGTCCACTCGGCGCCGGCGGCGCTCATGCCATCATAGGCGCCGGGGCGCTTCAGCGGCCGGCCCGCCGGCAGGCGCTCATTGGGGAAGGTCATGACGAAGCGGCGGGCATAGAACTGGCCCGTCGTGCGCCTGAGATACTCGCGGTTGGCGGCGAAGGCGCCGTAGCGAGCGCTGTCCATGCCGAAGATGTCGGCTTCCGGCTCACCGTAAATCATCCACTCGGCCAGCGACTTGCCAACACCGCCGCCCTGGCTGAAGCCGGCCATGACGCCGCAGGCGACCCAGTAATTCTTCAGCCCCCTGACCGGGCCGACCAGCGGGTTGCCGTCCGGCGTGAAGGTGAAGGCGCCGTTGACCCATTTGCGGATACCGGCCGTGGCCAGGCAGGGAAAGCGCTCATAGGCCTTGGCAAGCTCGGGGCTGATGCGATCGATATCCTCGGGGATCAGCTCGATGCCGTAATCCCAGGGCGCGCCGTCCATGTTCCAGTGTTTCGGGTTCTGCTCATAGACGCCGAGCAGCACGCCCTTCCGCTCCTGGCGCAGATAGGAGAAGCCATCGAGATCGACGGCAAGGCCAAGCTCCTTGTCTAGCGCCGCGACTTCCGGAATGTCCTCGGTGACAAAATAATGATGCTCCATCGGCGTCACCGGCAGGTCGACGCCGG
>NZ_RZSA01000839.1:0-2954 GCF_003998075.1 Mesorhizobium sp. M2A.F.Ca.ET.037.01.1.1
GTCCGCCTCGGTGACGAGGTCGGCGGCGGACGTCTTCTGGCGAACGTCGCCCTCGCCCAGCTTGCGGAAGCGCGGCATAATTTCCGCCCTGGCGGCCTCCGCGAGAAGTTCGGCCAGCCAGTCGATCGCGCGGTCGTCAAATGTCATCGGAAATGTCTTGCTCTGTGGTGAGGCGCGCGTCGAGCGCGGCGAAATCGAACAGTTTTCGGTCGAGCAGGTGCGAGGGCCTTACATTGGTCATGGCGCGGATCATCGTGTCCTTGCGGCCCGGCATGCGCTTCTCGATGTCGTCGAGCATCGCCTTCATGGCGTTGCGCTGCAGCCCTTCCTGGCTGCCGCAGAGGTCGCAGGGAATGATGGGGAATTTCATCGCGTTGGCGAATTTCTCGAGGTCGGCCTCGGCGCTATAGGCGAGCGGCCGCAGCACCATGACGTCGCCCTCGTCATTGAGAAGCTTGGGCGGCATGGCGGCGAGGCGCCCGCCATGGAACAGGTTCATGAAGAAGGTTTCGAGGATGTCCTCGCGGTGATGGCCAAGCACCAGCGCCGAACACCCCTCCTCGCGCGCGATGCGATAGAGATGGCCGCGCCGCAGCCGCGAACAGAGCGAGCAATAGGTGCTGCCCTCCGGCAGCTTGTCGGTCACCACCGAATAGGTGTCCTGGTATTCGATGCGGTGGGCGATGCCGTTGGCGTTGAGATAATCGGGCAGGATGTGTTTTGGGAAATTCGGCTGCCCCTGGTCGAGATTGCAGGCGAGCAGATCGACAGGCAGCAACCCGCGCCATTTGAGGTCGAGCAAAAGCGCCAGCAGGCCGTAGGAATCCTTGCCGCCCGAGAGCGCGACCAGCCAGCACTCGCCGGGCTTCACCATGGCGAAATCCTCGATCGCCTGGCGGGTGAGCCTCAACAGCCGCTTGCGCAGCTTGTTGAACTCGACCGAGGACGGCACGTCGCGAAACAGCGGATGGAAGCCGCCCTCGGCATCATCATCGATCGGCTCCAGGGATTTGAGGTCTGGCAGCATGTTCATGGCGCCGGCTCCGCGTTGTCAGCGCCCGGCTTAGCGGACCTGACCGCCAAAGAAAAGGCCGCCCCGAGAGGCGGCCTTGGATGCTGCGCTGATTGATATCGATCAGCGCGAGTAGAATTCGACGACCAGGTTCGGTTCCATCTGCACGGCGAACGGTACGTCCGACAGCCCCGGAACGCGTGCGAAGGTCGCGGTCATCTTGTTGTGGTCGGCTTCGATATAGTCCGGCACGTCGCGCTCGGCGAGAGCGACCGATTCCAGAACGATGACGAGCTGCTTCGACTTCTCGCGCACCTCGATGACGTCGCCCGGCTTGCAGCGGTACGAACCGATGTTGGTGCGCTTGCCGTTGACGTTGACATGGCCGTGGTTGACGAACTGACGGGCGGCGAAGATGGTCGGCACGAACTTGGCGCGATAGACGATCGCGTCGAGGCGCGACTCGAGCAGGCCGATCAGGTTCTCGGAGGTGTCGCCCTTGCGGCGGTTGGCCTCTTCATAGACCTTGCGGAACTGCTTTTCCGAAACGTCGCCGTAGTGACCCTTCAGCTTCTGCTTGGCGCGCAGCTGCAGGCCGAAGTCGGAAAGCTTGCCCTTGCGGCGCTGGCCGTGCTGGCCGGGGCCGTATTCACGCTTGTTGACCGGGGACTTCGGGCGGCCCCAGATGTTTTCGCCGAGACGGCGGTCGATCTTGTATTTCGCGGATTCGCGCTTGCTCATCGCATTCCCTTTCAAAACAATATACCCGAAGCCCCATGGCTCCGGGCGAAGGAAACGCGCCCTCCTCTGGCCTCCGTTTTCGAGACCTGACAGGGTTTTCCACGCAAAGCGACGGAAAACCCACGGGACACGTCAAAAGAAACCACCGGGCGTCGCCACCCGGTGTTGCTGGGCCTGTTAAACACAGATTTAACCGCTGTCAAGCTTGTGGCTGGCGACGCCGACTGCAACTCGATATCATCCCTGCGTTGCATGCGGCGCTGGCTGTGGCGGAAAGTTGCACGCTGGCGGCATAGGGCGGCGTCTTCGGATCCAAACGCCCTGCACATGATGAAGGGACTGGAGCAGAGGAGTGCGAATTCCCATGAAGAAATTCTTCCTTACCCTGACCGGAGCCGCCGTCCTGGCCGGGTCGATGGCGGTCATGACGCCTGAACCGGCCATGGCCAGGCATTGGCATGGCCACAAGCAGATCTGCCGCGTCGTGGTGAAGAAAAGAGTCGTCTGGCGCCACGGCCACCGCCATGTCGTCCGCTACAAGACGAAGCACTGCTGGTGGCGCTACTAACCTATTGCGCAGTAGGGGATATTGACGCAGGCCCGCGGCCAACGCCGCGGGCCTTTCATTTCGCCTTCGCGGTCTATGACTTCTTGCTGGGCAGGCCTTTGCGCTTGGTCTCGGCGAATTCCTCGAGCTGCTTCTCGCTCATCGAGTCGTACATCTCGCGCGACGCGCCTTTGAGCTCGCTCTTCTTGGTCTCGCCGCGCCTGGCGGAAAGCGCTGCGCCGGCTGCGGGCATGGCTGTCTCTCCTTTGCTGCGGGAAAAACGCGGAGGCTCTGCAGCAGTTCCAACACATCCTTGGCGTCGGTAGTCAGTCGGCCATCCCCGGGCGATTTTCCTTCGCAGCCTTCCCGCGTCCGGGACGCCAGTGTAGGACAACGGCATGAAATCGCTGACCGATCCCTCACAGGCCCTCTCCACCGGCCTGACAAAAATCCGCACCGAATTCCACGTGCCGGATGGATTTCCGCCGGAGGTGATGGCTGCGGCGCAGGCTGCGGCAAAGCGTGCGCCCGCGCAGCATGCCGACCGCACCGCGATGCCTTTCGTCACGCTCGATCCGGCGAGCTCCACCGATCTTGATCAGGCCTTTTCGATCGAGGCCAGCGGCGGCGACCTTCTCTTGCATTATTCCCTTT
>NZ_RZSA01000083.1:0-11655 GCF_003998075.1 Mesorhizobium sp. M2A.F.Ca.ET.037.01.1.1
AGCGAGTTCGACGCCATCTTTGTCGGGGCGGGCCACAACAGTCTGGCATGCGCCGCGCATCTGGCGCTCAAAGGCTGGAAAATAGCGGTTTTCGAACGCAGCGAAAAGATCGGCGGGGCAGTGCGGACCGCCGAATACACGCTTCCCGGCTTCCGGCACGATTTCGGCGCGATGAATTTGAGCCTCTTTGCAGGCTCCGCCTTTCACCGGAAATATGCAAATGAATTGAATAGCCACGGGCTGGAGTTCGCGCCGGTGGCCGATTGTTTCGCCAGCGCCTTCCCCGATGGGAAATGGTTCGGCGTCAGCAACGACCTGGAAAAGACCGCATCGCGGCTGGCCGCCTTCTCGGCGGCGGACGCGGCCACATGGCGGAAACTGGTAGGCGCCTTCCCGGGCGAAGCTGAGCATCTGTTCCGGCTGCTCGGATCGCCGATGAGCGCAAGGGCGCTGGCCGGCACGGGCTGGAAACTCTGGCGCAAGAAGGGTCTTGCCGGCGCGCTCGATACCGGCCGGCTGCTGCTCTCATCGCCGCGCGGGTGGCTGGAGGAAAATTTCGAGACGCCGCATGTCCGCACCACGCTCGCGGCCTGGGGCATGCATCTCGACTTCGCGCCCGACATCGCCGGGGGCGCCGTCTTCCCCTACCTGGAATCGATGGCCAACCAGAGTTTCGGCATGGTGCTGGGCAAAGGCGGTGCCGACACCATCATCCATGCCCTGGCCGGCATGGTGAAGGCGGCCCGTGGCCAGATCACGACCGGCGCCGATGTCGCCGAGATCATGGTTTCCGGCGGCAGGGCGACCGGGGTGCGGCTGGCATCCGGCGAAACGCATGTTGCGACCAAGGCCCTCATTGCCGGTGTCGCACCGAAAGCGCTGCCGGGCAAGCTGCTGCCCAATGGCTCGGGCGACGCCGGTTTTGACGCTGCGATGCAGACATTCCGTCATGCGCCGGGCACGATGATGATCCATCTGGCGATGGACGATCTGCCGGACTGGAGCGCCGGCGCCGAGCTTCGCCAGTTCGCCTATGTGCATCTGGCGCCGTCGCTCGATGCCATGTCGCGCACCTACCAGCAGGCGATCGCCGGCCAGTTGCCCGACCAGCCCGTGCTCGTGGTCGGCCAGCCGACGGCCGTCGACCCTTCGCGGGCGCCGCAAGGCAAGCATGTGCTGTGGGTGCAGGTGCGCATGCTGCCGGCGGAGATCCTCGGCGATGCCGCGGGCAAGATCGCGCCGGCGCAGTGGGATGCCGTCAAGGACGCCTATGCCGAGCGCGTGCTCGACATCATCGAGAGCTACGCGCCCGACCTGCGACAGAAAATCCTTTGCCGCGCGATTTTCTCGCCACTCGACCTCGAGCGCGAAAACCCGAACCTGGTCGGTGGCGACCAGATCTGCGGCAGCCACCATCTGGCGCAGAATTTCCTCTTCCGCCCGGCGCGCGGCTTCGCGCGCTGGAACACGCCCGTCGCCAACCTGTACCTCACCGGAGCCGCGACATGGCCCGGCGCCGGCACGGGCGCGGCCTCCGGCTTCATGCTCGCCCAACAGCTGGGAGGAAACTAGAATTCCGGGACGGGAAGCGCGCGGTTGCCCGGGTGCCTGAACAGACGGATCGATGACGCCGCGCAAATTAAAGACAACCAACAAGGGGAACGACCATGACCATCAACAGACGCGACTTGCTTGGATATGGCGCCGCCGCGATCGGCGCGGCGACGCTTGGCCTGCCGAGGGCGGCCAAGGCGGCCGACGAGCTCACCATCGCCTACAACGTCAACCTGCCCTCCTGGGATCCGACGACCGGCCCTTCCGCGGTGAACCCGACCATTCAGGGCCTCTACCAGTCGGTGTTCGACCAGATCATCGGCCAGAAGCCGGACCTCTCCTTCACGCCGGGACTGCTCACCGAATGGGGCTGGAACGACGACCGCACCAAGGTGACGATGACGGTGCGCGAAGGCGTCAAATGGCATGATGGCTCGCCCTTCACGCCGGAAGACGTGGTGTGGTCGCTGACCCGGGCCGGCGACGAGAAGACCGGCAACCCGATCCAGTTCGTCTGGAAGAACGTCAACAATTTCAAGATCGACGGCAACAAGATCACCGGCGACGTCGTCCAGTTCGATCCGGTCTATTTCAAGTGGATGTCGTTCCTGACCGGCTACATCCTGCCGAAAGCCTATTACGAGAAGGTCGGGGCCGAAGGCTTCGAGAAGGCCCCGATCGGCACCGGGCCGTATATGGTCGACAAGTTCGAGCGCAACGCCTTCCTGCGCCTGAAGGCCAATCCGCATTATTGGGGCACGAAGCCGGCCTTCGAGAATGTGACGATCAAGTTCGTCACCGATGCGGCGAGCCGTGTCGCCGAGATCGAGTCGGGCTCCTCGCAGGTGACGCTCGAAATCCCCTATGAGGAGTATGACCGGCTGATCGCCAAGGACGGGCTTGCCGGCTCGATCAAGAACGTCTCCGACATCGGCATGATCTTCTTCAACGACATCGAGGCGATGCTGGACAAGAACGTCCGCCAGGCGGCCGTGATGGCGGTCGACAAGGAGCTTCTGGTCAAGCGCCTGCTGCGCGGCTACGGCCAGCCGATCGCGACGCTGGAGACGCCGGAATACACGGCCTTCGATCCCTCGATCAAGGTCGAGCACAACCCGGAGAAAGCCAAGGAATTGCTAGCCGCCTCGGGCTATTCGACCAAGAAGCCGGTCAAGTTCACCATCCAGACCACCAAGGGCTTCAAGCCCAAGGACTATGAGATGATCCAGGCGATCGTCGGCATGTGGCGCAAGGTCGGCATCGAGGCCAAGATCGAGGTCTATGAGATCGCCAAGCATTACGAGCTGCGCGCCGCCGACAAGCTGGCGCCGGCCGCCTTCTACAATTGGGGCAACTCCATCGGCGACCCGACCACCTCGACCGGCTTCGCCATGTACGGCCCGAGCCCGCATTCGGTTTGGGACAGCAAGGACCTGATCGACATGATCAACCCGCTCTGGGGCGAGAAGGACGAGGCCAAGCGCATCGCCGGCTGGAAGGCGGTCGACAAATACATCGCCGAGCAGGCCTATGTGCTGCCGCTGATCCAGTATGCGCAGCCGATCGTGCATTCGAAGAAGGTCAATGTCGTGCAGCATGTGTCCGGCGCGTTGCTGCCGGCGCTGATGACCCCGGCCGCCTGATCGAAATGAGGAGGCGCGATAGCGTGCCTCCTTCAACGACGCAGCCCCCTTATCCGGCCCTTCGGGCCACCTTCTCCCCCAGGGGAGAAGAGGCCGCCGACGGCTGAGCCAGCCTCTTCTCCCCACCGGGGAGAAGGTGGCCGCGAAGCGGCCGGATGAGGGGGAGTCCGTTCAGAGTGATTACGCACGCATGCTGCTGCAGAGATTCCTCGTTCGTCTGTTGACGATGCTGGTGACGCTGTTTGGCGTCGCCATCGTCGTCTTCGTCGTCATCCGGGTCGCGCCAGGCGATCCGATCGCCATGATGCTGCCGCCCGGCGCCAGCGATGACGACATCGCCCGGCTGCGCGCGCTCTACGGGCTCGACAAGTCAATCGTGCAGCAATTCTTCATCTGGCTCGGCGGCGTGCTGCATGGCGATTTCGGCACCTCGATCTCGCTGCGCCAGGACGTGCTCGGCCTGGTCTTCGACCGGCTGCCGGCGACGCTGGAGCTGGCGACCGTGGCGCTGCTGATGGCGATCGCGCTCGGCGCCACCGCCGCGATCCTCGGCGCGCGCTCGCGCGGCACGGCCATCGAGGCCGGCATCGACATCGTGAGCGGCGCGACGCTCTCCATTCCCGATTTCCTGTGGGGCCTTGTGCTGATCCTTTTGTTCGGCGTGCTGGTGCCGGTGTTCGACATTTCAGGCCGGGTGTCGCCGCAGCTCGATCTGCCTTTCGTCACCCAGTTCTATCTGGTCGAGAGCATTCTCAGGCTGCGCTTCGACCTCACCTGGGACCTGCTGAAACACATGCTGATGCCGGCCGTGGCCTTGGCGCTGCCGCTGGCGGCGATTATCGCGCAGTTGCTCAAACAGTCGCTGAAGGAGGTGCTCGACCTCGACTATGTCGTGCTGGCGCGTGTCAAAGGCTTTTCCGAGACGCAGGTCATCCTGCGCGAGGCGCTGAAGAACGCGGCCCTGCCGACGCTGACGCTGGTCGGCGTGCAATTCACCTTCCTCATCGGCGGCACCGTCATCGTCGAGCGGCTGTTTTCCTATGAAGGTCTCGGCAATATGGCGATCGACGCCGTCATCAACCGAGACCTGCCACTGATCCAGGGCATCGTGCTGGTCTTCGCGCTGCTCTTCGTGCTGATCAACCTCGCCGTCGATATGATGTATGCTCTGCTCAATCCGAGGCTGCGCCATGGATGAGGCGCGCGTTGCCCGGCGCCGTTTGAGCCCGAGGCTGTGGCTGGCCGGCGGTTGGCTTGTGCTGGCGATGCTCGCGGCCATCTTCGCGCCGCTGCTCGCGCCGCAGGACCCGCTGGCGCAGGATTTGATGCTGGAGCGCCTGCCGCCCTTCTGGCTGGACGGCGCCGAGCCCGGCTATTGGCTGGGCACTGACAGCCTGGGACGCGATCTGTTGTCGCGGCTGATCTTCGGCGGCCGCATCGCCTTCATCGTCGCCTTCGCCGCAGCGACATCCGCCTGCCTCATCGGTTCGGCGCTGGGGCTGATCGCCGGCTATTTCGGCAACTGGGCCGACCGCATCATCTCGCGCATCGTCGATGTGTGGATGGCGTTCCCGCCGGTGCTGTTCGCGATCCTGCTGGTGGCGGTGTTGGGCACGGGGCTCAGCTCCGTCATCCTCGCCATCGCCATCATCGACTGGACGCGCTTCTGCCGGGTGATCCGCGCCGAGGCGATGAGCCAGGCGCGCATGGATTATGTCGAGAGCGCGCGCATCGCCGGCTATGGCCGCATCGGCATCATGCTTCGCGAAGTGCTGCCCAATGTGCTGCCGTCGGTGGTGGCGTTGCTATCGCTGGAGATGGGCATCGCCGTCATCGTCGAGGCGATCCTGTCCTTCGTCAATCTGTCGATCTCGACCGACGACCCGACCTGGGGGAGCATCATCGCCGAGGGCCGTCTGTCGATCCACCAGGCGTGGTGGGTGCTGGTGTTCCCGCTGATCACGCTGATCCTCACTGTGCTTTCCTTCAGCCAGTTCGGCGAAGCGCTGAAGGCGCGCTTCGATCCGGTGCTGCGATGAGCGCGTGTCTGGACATCCGCTCCTTGAGCGCCGTGCTGCCCAACGGCCAGCGCGTGCTGCGCTCGGTGTCGCTCGCCGTGCAGCCGGGCGAGGTGCGCGCGCTGGTCGGCGAGAGCGGTGCCGGCAAGACGATGATCGGCAAGGCGGTGCTCGGCGTGCTGCCGAAAAGCGTGCGCATCGTCGAAGGCGAGATGCTAATCGAGGGCGAGGACCTCGGACGCCTCGATGCCAAGGCGCGGCGGACCCTGATCGGCGCGCGCACGGCTCTGATCCCGCAGGATCCGCTGACCGCGCTCAACCCTTCGCGCCGCATCGGCGCGCAGATGACCGACCGGCTGGTCCGCATCCTCGGCTGGAGCGGCGAGCGGGCCGACAAGCGTATCCGCCAGTTGCTCGACGAGGTACAGATCCGAGATCCTGAACGCGTGCTGAAAAGCTATCCGCACGAATTGTCCGGCGGCATGCGCCAGCGCGTGCTGATCGCGGCGGCCTTCGCGGCGGAGCCCAGGCTGATCGTTGCCGACGAGCCGACGACGGCGCTGGACGTGACCGTGCAGAAGCAGATCCTGCGGCTGATCGCGCAGCTGCAGCGCGACCATGGCACCGCGATCCTGTTCGTCACCCACGATCTCGGCGTCGTTGCCAAGATCAGCCAGAAAGTGTCGGTGCTCTACGCCGGCAAGGTGGTGGAGGAGGCCGAGACCGCGCAGCTCTTCGCCGCTCCGCAGCACGCCTACACACGGGCGCTGATCGCGGCGACGCCGCGCTACACCGATCCCTACGCCTCGCTGAAGCCAGTGGATGAAAGCGTGCTTGCCGGGCTAACGGCCGAAATCGCAGCCGCCGACAAGGATTGGAGGCCCAGCCATGGCTGAGCCGCTGTTTTCCGTGCGCGGGCTGAAAGTGGCGCTGCTGGACATGACGCGCAAGCCATTGATCGGCCGAGCGCCGCTGGCCGAGATTCTGAAAGGGCTCGACTTCGATCTGCCCAGGGGATCGGTGACCGGCATCGTCGGCGAGTCCGGCTCCGGCAAGTCGACGCTGGGGCGCGCGCTGGTCAGACTGCTCGAACCCAGCGCCGGCTCGATCGGCTTCGAGGGGCGCGACATCAGCCAACTTTCGGAGGCTGAGCTCAGGCCGCTGCGCCGCGACTTGCAGATGATCTTCCAGGACCCGATGTCGTCGCTCAATCCGCGCCACACGATCTTCAACATCATCGCGGCGCCCTTGAGGCAGAACGGCCTCGGCGACCGGCTGAAGGAACGCGTCGCGGAAGCGCTGCAGCGCGTCGGCCTGCCGCAGAATTTTGCCAGCCGCTACCGCCACGAATTGTCCGGAGGCCAGCGGCAGCGCGTCGGTATTGCACGGGCGCTCGCTCTCTCGCCGAAATTCGTGTTGGCCGACGAGATCGTCTCCGGCCTTGACGTTTCGACGCAAGCGCAGATCCTGACGCTGCTGGAAAAGCTGGCGGCCGAGATGGGGCTGACGGTCGCTTTCATCAGCCATGATCTGTCGGTGATCCGGCGGCTCTGCCAGCAGGTCGTCGTCATGCGCGAGGGAAGGATCGTCGAAGCCAGCGCCACCGACGCGCTGTTCGACAATCCCAAGGAGACCTACACGCGCGACCTGCTCGCCGCCATTCCGCTGCCGGAGATCGATCCGGACTGGCTGCGGCTCAAGGCGCCGGCATGAATTGAGTTTTAAAATCCGCACGCCGACCAGCGGGCCTCGGATGTGCGCTAGGACAAGCAGGCTCGCCAATGGAGGGTGACATGAAATACGCAGTCCAGGCAGCGGTCCTCGCGGCCTCCTTGTCCGGCGCAATGGCAGCCGCATCGGCCGCGGGCACGACCATACCGGCATCACCGTGCCCGACATGAAACAGGCCGTCGACTTCTTCACCGATGTCGTCGGCTGCAAGAAGGCGATGTCGTTCGGACCGTTTGCCGACGACAAAGGCACCTTCATGCAGGATCTGCTCGGCGTCGATCCGAAGGCGGTGATCGAGGAGATCACCATGGTGCGCTGCGGCACCGGGTCGAACATCGAATTGTTCAAATACACCGCGCCCGACCAGAAGGATTTGACGCCGAAGAACAGCGATATCGGCGGCTTCCACATCGCCTTCTATGTCGACGACGTCGCCGCCGCGAAGGCTTATCTCGACGGCAAGGGCGTGAAGACCAGACTGGGACCGCTGCCGGTGAAGGAAGGCCCCGCGGCCGGCCAGACCATCCTCTATTTCCAGGCGCCCTGGGGCCTGCAGCTGGAAGCGATCAGCTACCCGCAGGGCATGGCCTATGAGAAGGGGGCGGAGACCGTGTTGTGGAGCCCCAAGGATCCGAGCAAATGACCTCAACCGCCCGCGCCCAAACCATGGTTCAATTATAAAACTTTAAGCTTGAAATAATTGGCCCCTGGCGCAATACTGACAGCCGGAACCGCTGGTCCCATCCGGCGGTTCCGGACATCTTATAGAGTTCACGCAATTCCGGACGGAAAACCGCTACGCACTTTTCCTGGAATTGCTCTAGAGGAGATCGCAAGACATGAAGGTTGCGGTTCTCGGCGGCGGACCGGCCGGCCTCTACTTTGCCATCTCGCTGAAGCTGCGCGATGCCGCGCATGAGGTGACGGTCTATGAGCGCAACCGCCCGGACGACACGTTCGGGTGGGGCGTGGTGCTGTCGGCGGAGACGCTGGAGAACCTGACCAGGAACGACCCGGTCAGCGCCGTCTGGATCAAGAAACATTTCGCCTATTGGGACGACATCGCGGTGATCCATGACGGCGTGCGCACCGTTTCCTCCGGCCACGGCTTCTGCGGCATCGGCCGCAAGCGGCTGCTGATCCTCCTGCAGCGCCGCGCTCGTGAGCTCGGCATCAAGCTGCAGTTCGAGACCGAGATTTCCGATCCCCGGCCCTTCATGGAAACGCATGACCTGGTGGTTGCTTCGGATGGGCTGAACTCCAAATCCCGCGCCACTTTCGCCGATGTGTTCAAGCCTGACGTCGACACACGCAAATGCAAGTTCGTGTGGCTGGGCACGACGCAGAAATTCGACGATGCCTTCACCTTCATCTTCGAGAAGACGGAGCATGGCTGGGTGTGGGCGCATGCCTACCAGTTCGACAGCGAGACCGCGACCTTCATCGTCGAATGTAGCGAGCAGACCTGGAACGCCTTCGGCTTCGGCCAGATGACGCAGCAGGAATCGATCGCGGCCTGCAAACGCATTTTTGCAAAGCATCTCGGCGGCCATCCGCTGATGACCAACGCCAACCACATCCGTGGTTCGGCCTGGATCAATTTCCCGCGCGTGCTGTGCGAGCGCTGGTCTTACAGGAACCTGGCGCTGATGGGCGATGCAGCGGCGTCGGCGCATTTCTCGATCGGCTCCGGCACCAAGCTGGCGCTGGAAAGCGCCGTGGCGCTGGCGGACTATGTCGAGTCCGAGCCGGACCTGGAAGCGGCCTTTCGCAAATATGAGGATGCGCGGCGCACCGAAGTGCTCAAGCTGCAATCGGCGGCGCGCAACTCGCTCGAATGGTTCGAGGAAGTCGAACGATATCTCGGTTTGGATCCAGTTCAGTTCAACTATTCGCTGCTCACCCGCTCGCAGCGCATCAGCCACGAGAACCTTCGGATGCGCGACGCCGAATGGCTGGCGGGCGCCGAGGAATGGTTCCAGCGCAAGGCCGGCGCCGGCGGCAACATGCTGCGCCGCGCGCCGATGTTCGCGCCGTTCAAACTGCGCGACATGACGCTCGCCAACCGCATCGTTGTTTCGCCGATGGCGCAGTACAAGGCGGTCGACGGCTGCCCGACCGACTGGCATTTTGCTCACTATGCCGAGCGCGCCAAAGGTGGCGCCGGGCTGCTCTATATCGAGATGACCTGCGTTAGCCCGGAAGGGCGCATCACGCCTGGATGCCCGGGCTTCTACAAGCCGGAGCATGAGGTCGCCTGGAAACGGCTGGTCGATTTCGTCCATGCCGAAACGGAGGCCAAGATTTGCGCCCAGATCGGCCATTCCGGCGCCAAGGGCTCGACCCGCGTCGGCTGGGAAGGAACCGACGTGCCGTTGCCTTCCGGCAACTGGCCGGTGATGGCGCCGTCGGCCGTGGCATGGTCGCCGCAGAACCAGGTGCCGAAGGCGATGGACCGCGCCGACATGGACATGGTCCGCGACCAATTCGTCGCTTCGGCTCAGATGGCCGGGCGTTGCGGCTTCGACATGCTGGAGATCCATGCCGCGCATGGCTATCTGCTGTCGGCCTTCATCACGCCGCTGACCAATCGGCGCACCGACGAGTATGGCGGCTCGCTGGAAAACCGCATGCGCTATCCGCTGGAGATCTTCCGCGCGGTGCGCGCGGTGTGGCCGTCGGAAAAACCGATCTCGATGCGCATCTCGGCCAATGACTGGGTCGGCATCGAAGGCGTGACGCCGGCGGACGCCGTCGAGATCGCAAAGCTGCTGCGTGAAGCCGGCGTCGATCTCTGCGACGTCTCGGCCGGACAGACGTCCATCGCCGCCAAGCCGGTCTATGGCCGCATGTTCCAGACGCCGTTCTCCGACCGCATCCGCAACGAGGTAGGCATGGCGACGATGGCGGTCGGCAACATTTACGAGCCGGACCATGCCAACTCGATCCTGATGGCCGGCCGCGCCGATCTTGTGGCGCTGGCAAGGCCGCATCTTGCCGATCCCTACTGGACGCTGCATGCGGCGGTGACGCTCGGCGACCGCGGCGTCAAATGGCCCGATCCCTATCTGCCGGGACGCGACCAGATCTACCGGCTGGCGGAGCGCGAAGCGGCAGCGGGGCTGAAGGTATGAGCGCCGCGCGGGCAATCGAGGGCAAGCACGCGCTGGTCACCGGCGGCGGCTCCGGCGTCGGCAAAGCCATCGCGCTGGCGCTGGCGGAAGCCGGTGTGGCGGTTACCATCTGCGGCCGGCGCGAAGCGGCGCTGGCCGATGTTTCGAAGGGAAGCGACCGCATCTTCGCCATCGTGGCGGATGTCACGAATGAAGCCGAGATGACGGCCCTCCACGAGAAGGCGCAAGCCACGCGCGGACCGTTCGACATCGTCGTCGCCAATGCGGGCATGGCCGGCAGCGCGCCGGCGCACAAGACGTCTTTGGCCGGCTGGCAGCGCACGCTCGACGTCAACCTCACTGGCGCCTTCCTGACGGTCAAGCCGGCGCTGGCCGGCATGCTCGCGCGGAAGGCAGGCCGTATCGTCTTCGTCGCCTCGACCGCCGGGCTGAAAGGCTATGCCTATGTCGCGCCCTATGTGGCCGCCAAGCATGGCGTCGTCGGGCTGATGCGCGCCTTGGCCGCCGAGACCGCCAAGTCGGGCATGACGGTCAACGCCGTCTGTCCCGGTTTTGTCGAAACCGACATGCTGGAAGAATCCGTCCAACGCATCGTCGAAAAGACCGGGCGGTCGGCAGCGGAAGCAAGGCAGAGCCTGTCGGCGACGAACCCGCAGGGACGCTTCATCCAGCCGGACGAGGTCGCAGACACGGTGCTGTGGCTGTGCAGCGATGCGGCGCGATCGATCACCGGACAGGCAATCTCCATTTCCGGAGGCGAGACATGGTAGCGGGACCGACCTCCACCGGGCCGGGCAAGGAGAGGCTGCGGTTGTGGATCCGACTGCTGCGCGCCTCGCGCACCATCGAGGCGGAGCTGCGCGAACGGCTGAAGAAGGAATTCGACACCACGCTGCCGCGCTTCGACGTGATGGCGGCGCTCTATCGCGTGCCGGAAGGGATGCTGATGAGCGACCTGTCGCGCTTCCTTCTGGTCTCGAACGGCAATGTGACGGGCATCGTCGACCGGCTGGTTTCGGAAGGGCTGGTGACGCGCGCGCGCCGCAACGGCGACCGCCGCACCTCGATGGTGCGGCTGACCGAGGAAGGCAGCAAAGCTTTCGCGAGGATCGCGGCCGTGCATGAGGGCTGGGTCGGCGAGCTGCTCGGCGATGTCAGCGAGGAAGAAGCGAAGCGGCTCACCGGAATGCTGAAATCGTTTCGCAGCAATTGGGAGGGACGCGAATGAGCGCCATGGCAAAGCTCAAGCCGAAGCATTTTCTCTGGGAGGTCGAACGCAAAGTCGCGAAAATCCGGCTCGACCGCCCTGAGCGCAAGAACCCGCTGACCTTCGACAGCTATGCCGAGCTGCGCGACACGTTTCGCGACCTGGTCTATGCCGAGGATGTCGATGCGGTCGTGTTCCTGCCCAATGGCGGTAATTTCTGCTCGGGCGGCGATGTCCACGACATCATCGGACCGTTGATTAAGATGGACATGAAGCAGCTGCTGGCCTTCACGCGCATGACGGGCGATTTCGTCAAGGCGATGCTGAATTGCGGCAAACCCATCATCTCCGCCGTCGACGGCGTGGCT
>NZ_RZSA01000840.1:0-2954 GCF_003998075.1 Mesorhizobium sp. M2A.F.Ca.ET.037.01.1.1
GCCGATGCCTGGGACCGCGCCGACGCAAGACTGGCCCTCGGCTACTGGCCGTGGTCGTTGCTGGCGCAACCCGAGCCGCTGCCGGAGACGATGCTCGCGGCCGCCGCCGATGCCATCGTCGACAATGCGCTTTCCGGCTGGGGATCGTCGTCCGACGCGTTCCCGCCCGGGGTGCGGCAACTCTATGTCGACGCGCTGCGCGACCCGGCGCACATCCATGCCATTTGCGAAGAATATCGCGCGGCGGCATCCCTCGACCGCGAGCACGACCATGCCGACCGGAAGACCGGCCGGCGGATCGCCTGCCCGCTGATGGCCCTATGGAGCGAGCATGGCGCGCTGGCCGAATGGTACGTCGAGCAAGGCGGCCCTGAAGCGCTGTGGCGAAACTGGGCCGACGACGTCAGCGGCGGCGCTTGCCCGGCGGTCATTTCTTTCCGGAGGAGTCGCCGATCGAAACGGCAGCCACGCTCGACGCATTCTTCTCCGGAAGATAGCCCTGCGGGCGTTGCGCGGGCCCGCCAGGCGCCCGACGGGACGGTTCACGCAAGCATCAGGTAAAGCAACGGCGCCGCCGCAAGGCCGATCGCCATTGCGATAAGCGCGGCATGGCCCAGACGCTCCGCGCGCCTGGCGATGTCGGCTATCTCAGCCTCATCATTGATGTCGTCGAGGAATGAAAGATCGAAAGGCGCGGCAGGTTGATTGTCGTTGGCAGGCAGGGTTTCGGCATCCTGCCGGGCGGGCTTTGTAGAGATATAGGTCAAAACGGCGTCTCGCTCCGGGCCCGGCTACGCGGCCTTCTTGTTCGTGGATATTGGTGCCCGCCGACTTGCGCGGGGGGCGATCGGCGGGAACCAGTACGGCCGGCGATGAAGGGGTTTTCTCGTCGGCCGCTCACCAATTCGCAGAAAGCCCATTGGTTGCACAAGCCAGTCCAATGCGCTTGCCGGGTCGGACTTCAGTCGGGCGGAGTCACGAAATATTTCGGGCGGAACATCGGTTGCCCGCGCTTGTTCCCCCTACTCAAGGATGTCGAACGCGTCCTTGATTCAACCCTGAAGAACAATCCGAACCAACGGAGAATTGGATATGCCCAATCAAGGCGGAACCCACGAACAGCACGTCAAGGCCGGCCAGCAGAGCCACAAGAACCGCGACGATCAGCGTCGCGGCGGCGGACAGCAGCAGGCCGAGGACCGCAATATGGGTCAGCGGAGCGCGGGCCAGCACAGGGGCGGCAGCGGCAACTTCGCTGAAGACCGTCAGCGCGCCTCGGAAGCAGGCCGCAAGGGCGGCCAGCGCTGAATTCAAGATGGCGTCCGCGGACGCGGGCGCCATCTCATTTGCCCGGCGCGATCGACCCGGGATGGAACATCTTCCCCGTCCTCCAGTTGACCTTAGGAGCGGCCGCCGTAGCAGGCTGCCGTCGCCGCAGGATGTTCAACGGAGGCACCAATGTCCTTGCATTCCCTTCACCCCGAACGCGTCGATGAGACCCGCATGCAGGCCTATTCGACCTTCGGTCCCCTGCTGATCCATGCCTTGGCGCAAAAACTTGCGCGCTGCCAGGGCGTGCGTGAATTGGACAAGATCGAACAGTCGCTGGTGCGCCTGGTCGAGGAGACAGACGTCGCCGCTCCGGATGCCGAGGCCATGAAGGAGTTCGCGGTCGAGCTCGTCGTGTCGACGCTGCGCAACGCGCGTGAGCATCCCGACGCCAAGCAGGAACTGGAACCAATCGACGAGCGCCGCACGGAAGGCCGCTCGGAGGATCCGGACACACTGGAAGAGCAGTTGCAGTCTGGCCTCGAGGACAGCTTTCCGGCCAGCGATCCGCCGGCCGTGGTTTCCACCGCGATCACCGGCGGCTCCAAGGACATCGTCGGGACCGACGAAGTGCTGCGCCGCAAGAAGGAAGCACGCCGCAAGCAGTCGGAGGCGGCGGACTGACACGGCGCCGAAGCGAAGGAGACGCGCAATGACGCAGGCAAACGACAACATGCCGCACCGGCCGGGCGGCGCGAACGCGCCACGCGGCGGCACGCTGCCGACCAAGGGCGGCGACGATCCCGACGTGCGGTTCCTGGCCGAGAACACCGACCTTTCGCCGAAGCAGGCGCGCGAGTTGATCCGCGAGCACGGACACGACCGCGCCAAACTGCTGGAGATCGCACGAACCATGAAGGCGGAAGGCTGAACGCCCTCCGGAAAGCGAGGCAAGGATGAGCAATTCACCGAAGAAGGGACCAGCCGGCACGACCGATCAATGGCCGCGCTGGGAAGGCCCGAAGGCCAACAGGCCGCGCGGCTACCTGCCGCCGAAGGACGATCCCGACGAGAACCGCGACGCCGCCGGCGAGAACAACAAGGACCCGGAACGCTCCGACCTTGGCGACGTCGCCAAGAAGAAGGGCGATTGAAGGGCCTGGCTTTCACTCAGCGCAACGCTTTCACTCAGCGCAACAAGGAGAAGAAAAATGCCACGTGGCGACAAATCGAAATACACCGACAAGCAGGAACGCAAGGCCGACCATATCGCCGAAGGCTACGAGAAGCGCGGCGTCTCGGAGAAGGAAGCGGAGCGGCGCGCCTGGGCGACCGTCAACAAGGACGATGGCGGCGGCAAGAAGGAAGGCGGATCGGGACGCGGCAAGCACACCGGCCATCCGGCCGCGCATAAGGGCGGCAAGATGGGCGGCAAGGCCTCTGGCGAGCGTTCCGCGGCGGACAGATCGGCTTCGGCGAAGAAGGCTGCCGCGACGCGCAAGCGCAATGCGGAGCACCACGCGCATCATTGAGCGGCCTCCTCCTTCTCCCCTTGTGGGCAGGGCTGTCCGGGGAAAGGTTCGGGTGAATCGAAATGCCGCATGTGCATGCCCCGTAAGACGGGGATTTTCCGTCTACCTTCTGGTTGTCGAGACTCAGAAAGGGAACGGGGCATGCGCTTTACG
>NZ_RZSA01000841.1:0-2951 GCF_003998075.1 Mesorhizobium sp. M2A.F.Ca.ET.037.01.1.1
TGTCGGTCAGCGCCGGCTCGAACTTGTCGTGCTCGCGCGTGAATCCTTCCAGCCATTCGCCGAAGATTGGACCGGCGCGTCCCGGCCGCGTGCTGCCGATGATGATGTTCAGACGATGCTTCACGGGAGAGCTCCTTGCTTGGCGGTATCCATTGGTGACTATCGCAGGCCACCGCCGGCAACAAGCAGCTATTGGCTGATGTCGGTCACATTCCGGCGAGATGGCTCGACAGTGCGCTGCCGTCCGGTCACATGGACGCCGGCCTTGTCGGGCACTACATTCACCGCTGTCAGCGGAGCATCTTCATGGACACCAAGCCCGCCCCCTTCGTGCCGCCGGCGCCCAAGCCGCGCACTGAGCCGCCTTCGACGCTGGAGATGATGCGCATCGTCTACCGCAACCCGCTCGAATTGTGGGGCGAGCACACCTACAACGAGCCGTGGGTTTCGGCCAATGGCGTCGGCGGACACCTGATCGTCGCCAACGATCCCGGCCTCATCCGCCATGTGCTGATCGACAACGCCAAAAACTACAAGATGGCGACGGTGCGCCAGTTGATCCTGCGGCCGATCCTGCGCGACGGGCTGCTGACCGCCGAGGGCGAGGTCTGGAAGCGTTCGCGCAAGGCGATGGCGCCGGTGTTCACGCCGCGCCATATCTTCGGTTTCGCCGACCCGATGCTGAAGCGCACGCTGGAATTCGTCACCCGCTATGAAGCGGGCGGCATGACCGATGTCGCGCATGACATGACCCTGCTCACCTATGACATCCTGGCCGAGACGCTGTTTTCCGGCGAGATCGCCGGCGAGCCGGGCAGCTTCGCCAAGGAGATCGACCGCCTGTTCGAGACCATGGGCCGCGTAGACCCGCTCGACCTGTTACGTGCTCCGGAATGGCTGCCGCGCCTCACCCGCATCCGCGGCCGCAAGACCATGGCCTATTTCCGCAAGATCGTCGCCGGCACGGTGAAGATGCGCGAAGAACGGATGAAGCGCGATCCGGGTGGCGTGCCGCAGGATTTCCTCACCCTGCTGCTTCGGGCCGAGGGACCGGACGGGCTGACCCGCGCCGAAGTCGAGGACAACATCATCACCTTCATCGGCGCCGGCCACGAGACGACGGCGCGGGCGCTGGGCTGGACGATCTATTGCCTGGCTGAGGCGCCCTGGGAACGCGACAGGGTCGAGCAGGAGATCGACGCCGTGCTGGCGCGCGAGCCCGATCCGACCAAGTGGCTGGACGCCATGCCGCTCACCCGCGCGGCCTTCGAGGAGGCGCTTAGGCTCTATCCGCCGGCGCCTTCGATCAACCGCGAGCCGATCGAGCCGGAGACCTGGAACGGCCTCTACATTCCGAAATACGCCGCCGTGCTGGTGATGCCCTGGGTCGTGCACCGCCACAGAAAACTCTGGGACAGGCCGAACGCCTTCATGCCGGAGCGTTTCCACCCGGAAAACCGCGACAAGATCGACCGCTTTCAGTACCTGCCCTTCGGCGCCGGCCCGCGCGTGTGCATAGGCGCCAGCTTCGCCATGCAGGAGGCGATCATCGCTTTAGCGATCCTGTTGTCGCGCTTCCGCTTCGACGTCACCTCCGACACCAAGCCATGGCCGGTTCAGAAGCTCACCACGCAGCCGCAGGGCGGCCTGCCGATGCAGGTCTCGCGCCGGGGCTGAGCAATGCATGCCGCCCAGAAATGTGCAGCGGTTCTGGGTTAACGACATGCATCAAACTTAGATCCTCTACCGGTCGGCGATCGGCCGGCGCTGCTGGAACTGGCCGGCGGCGCGGAAGCGCCAGAGATAGCTGGGCAGGATGGTGGCGATCGCTTGCGGCTGGATGCCCAGCCCGGCAAGCGTCCTGGCGGCCTTGACGGCGTCGTCCGAGACGACATTGTGCTCACGCAACTGCAGCACCTGGTCCTTGGTCAGGAGCGGATTGGGCAGCAGCTGGAGGATCGATGCCTGGATGTTCGCCACCCAGAACGGCACCGGCACCAGGAGACGGCGGCGTTCGATGACCGTCAGCAACTCTTCCATGCATTCCTTGAAGGTCAGCACCTGCGGGCCGCCAAGCTCATAGACCTGGCCGCCCCTGACATTGCCGTCGACGGAGCGCGCCACCGCTTCGGCGACATCGCCGACATAGACCGGCTGGAACTTGTTCTGTCCGCCGCCGATCAGCGGCAGCACCGGAGAGTAGCGCGCCATGTTGGCGAAGCGGTTGAAGAAGGAGTCCTCCGGCCCGAAATTGATCGACGGGCGGAAGATGGCGGCGTCCGCGATCGTATCGAACACCGCCTTTTCGCCGAGCGCCTTGGTGCGGGCATAGCTGGACGGGGAATTCGGGTCGGCTCCGAGAGCGGAGATGTGGGTGAGGCCGGCGCCGACCGAGCGTGCGGCCTCGGCGACGGCGCGCGCGCCGAAATCGTGCACCGCGCCGAATTTCTGGCGGCCGGTCTCATGCAGGATGGCGACGAGGTTGACGACATGGTCGGCGCCCTGCACGGCGCGGTCGACCGACCAGCGCACGCGCACATTGGCCTGCACCGGCTGGATCTGGCCGACATTGCCGAGCGGCTGCACGTGGCCGGCAAGGTCGGGCCGCCGGCAGGCGACACGGATGCGGTAGCCGCGCTTGGCCAGGGCGCGAACGACATGGCGACCGACGAAGCCCGAGCCGCCGAAGACGACGACGAGCTTGGGGGTCTGCAGGATTTCGGTCATGACTGGCTCCGCGCGAATGCTTGGCTGAAGCCGTTTCTTAATCCGTTTCTCGCCAAAGGCAAAGAGCGACCGGAGGTCGCCATTGCCCTGTTTTTGAACTTGCCCGGAATGCCGCTCCGCCGCGTTGAAAGAAAACAGAAAACCCCGCCGAAGCGGGGTTTTCCGGGCAGTTCCGCGCCGAAACAGGGGCCAACGAGTCGGCCTGACCTAAGACGGTATCAAGG
>NZ_RZSA01000842.1:0-2948 GCF_003998075.1 Mesorhizobium sp. M2A.F.Ca.ET.037.01.1.1
TGCTCGACCTGACCGCCGACGCCAAGCAGATGGGCAAGGCGACGAACAAGGACGCCGCCGCCGGAAAGGCGACGCTCGCTTCGCTGCACGGCCCCGACTGGGTGCGTGGCCAACTGCACGGGCTGATCGACCAGGCGCATGGGCTGCTCGAGCCCTATGGCGAGCAGGCAGGGTTGCTCAAGGAGGCTGCGACCTTTGTCGCGACGCGCAACAGCTGACGACAGGCTATCGGAGGCCTGAAGATGCTTTCTTGCCATAGCGAAGGCCGTCGACCAGCAGGGCGACCATGCGCTGGGCTTGATCGGCGCCGCTCAGCCTCGCGATGGCGTTGAGCAGGTCCCCTGCATCGACATCGCCCCGGATTTCCCCCGCGGTCGCCGCGGCATGGAGTAGTTGGCCGAGCGCGGGCTCCAGATTCTGCTGGAAGTATAGCGGCAGCGGCTCGAAGACGGGATCTCCCGAATGCAGCGCTTCGGCCAAGCCGCGCTTGGTCGCGATAAAGGCCACGTAGCGCTCAATCCACTTCAACAAAGCCTCGCCAGGCTCATAGCTGGCCGCGAGGAGAGGCGCGGCGGCGGCGCAGGCATCGATTTCACGACGAAACACCGCGGCCACGAGATCTGAGCGCCGCGGGAAGTGCCGATAGACCGTACCGACCCCGACACCCGCCTTCTCGGCGATCTCGCGCACCGGCGCATCGACGCCTGAGGTCGCGAACACCGCCTTGGCCGCCTGCAGCAGCGCGTCGAGGTTGCGCTGGACGTCGACCCGTACGCGTCGGTCGACGCCCTCCGCCACCTCATTTTGGGTGCGCCGTTTCCCGCTCACCAAATACCTCTTGAAAAACGGAACGATGTTCCGTATTTGTGAATCGGAACACTGTTCCGTATCCGCCAACATAGTGCAGAGCGGCGGCTGTGACAATCAATCGGACAACAGGAGACGATCATGCCGGACAATCGCATCGCGCTGGTCACCGGAGCCAATCAAGGGGTCGGCCTGCAGGTCGCAAAGGCACTTGCGGCAAACGGGGTCACCGTCCTTGTCGGATCGCGCAATTTCGAGCGCGGCGAGGCGGCGGCGAGCGAGATCGGACCGGGCCCATTGCGCTGCAGCTCGACGTGACGGACCAGGACTCGATCACCGCCGCGGCGGCGCGTATCGGCGACGAATTCGGCCGGCTCGACCTGCTCGTGCAGAATGCCGCGATTTCGAACACCGGGCGCCGGCCGGACGCGACGGTCGAGGACCATGCCAGATTGACCCGCCCGAGCAACGTCTCCCTCGATGAAGTACGCGCCGTGTGGGAGACCAACGTCTTAGGCGTGCTTGCCGTTTACCAGGCAATGCTGCCGCTGCTGCGCCGGTCGGCGGATGCCCGCATCGTCAACGTGTCGAGCGGCGTCGGCTCGCTGACCTCCAACGCCGACCCTGCCTTCGGCTATCGCGCGTTGTTCGGCCCGGTCTATCCGGCCTCCAAGACGGCGCTCAACGCCATAACGCTGGCGATGATGATTGAGCTCGAGTCGACAGGCATCAAGGTCAACCTGGTCTCGCCGGCCTACACCCGCACCAACCTCAACAATTACGGCGGAACGGAGTCGGTCGAGGACGGCTCGCGCGAGGTGGTCCGTGTCGCCCTGCTCGGTCCGGAGGGTCCCTCGGGGACGTTCACAAGGTGGGAAAATGTGACGATCCCCTGGTGACGGCAGATCGAACATGGCCGGCAGCGCTGCTTCTGCCGCAGGCCGCTTGGCGGCGCGTCGAATTCAAGGAGAATAGCCATGCAGTACCGTACGCTCGGACGAACCGGCATCAAGGTCAGCCCCTACTGCCTGGGCGCGATGATGTTCGGCGGCATAGCCAATGCCGATCATGACGATGCGATCCGCATCATCCATAAGGCGCTGGATTTCGGTATCAACTTTGTCGACACCGCCGATCGCTACAGCGCCGGCGAATCCGAGCAGATCGTCGGCAAGGCCCTGAAGGGGCGCCGCGACAGCATCGTGCTTGCCACCAAGGTCCACGGCCCGATGGGCGATGATCCCAACATGCAGGGCAATTCGCGGCGCTGGATCACCCGTGCGGTGGAGGATTCGCTCAAGCGCCTGCAGACGGACTACATCGACCTCTACCAGATCCACCGTCCTTCGCCGGACACCGACATCGAAGAGACGCTTTCGGTGCTTACCGACCTGATGCGGGCGGGAAAGGTGCGCGCCATCGGCTCCTCCACCTTCCCGGTTTCCGAAATCGTCGAGGCGCAGTGGGTCGCGGAGCGGCGCGGCCTCGCGCGCTTCCGCACCGAGCAGCCGCCCTATTCGATCCTCGACCGGGGCATCGAACGCGACACGCTGCCGACCTGTCAGCGCTACGGCATGGGCGTGCTGGTCTGGAGCCCGCTGTCCAAAGGCCTGCTTACCGGCCGCTACCGCAAGGGGCAGCCGCTGCCCGAGGGCGGCATACGAGCGAAATTCATGCCGAGGCAAATGTCCGATGAGCGGAGCCTCGATGTGGTCGAGCAGCTGATTCCGCTGGCGGCCGAAGCCGGCATGTCCCTCACTCACATGGCGATGGCGTTCGTCATGGCGCATCCCGGCGTGACATCGGCGATCCTCGGCCCGCGCACCATGCAGCATCTCGACGACCTGCTTGCCGGCGCCAACATCCCCCTGGCCGACGACGTCCTCGACCGCATCGACCGGATCGTTCCGCCCGGCACCGATGTCGGCCTGAACGAGGCCGCATACAATCCACCGGCTCTGACCACCGCCAGCCTCCGCCGCCGTCCAGCCGCGGAACGGGCGGCGGTATGAGCGCGGCGACGCGTCGGGACGACGTCAGTTCTGCACGTTCGCGGCGCGTGGATCGGGAATGGGCACGGCGGCGATCAGTTCGCGCGTGTAATCCTCCCGCGGCGACGACAGCACCGCGCGGCGCGGGCC
>NZ_RZSA01000843.1:0-2940 GCF_003998075.1 Mesorhizobium sp. M2A.F.Ca.ET.037.01.1.1
GCACCGGCACGTGTCCGAGGGCGAATGGGTCGACCACGGACACCACGCGCTGATGCGCATCGCCGCTTTCAGCCATGCCGGCGGCTATGACGAGAGCTTCAGCCACAACGAGGACGCCGAGCTCGACTACCGTCTGCGCCAGGCCGGTTACCGCATCTGGATGAGCGGCAGGACGCACATGATCTACTATCCGCGCTCGTCGCTGAAGAGCCTCTATTTCCAGTATCTTGGCTATGGCCGCGGCCGCGCCAGGAATGTGCTCAAGCACCGCATGGTGCCGAAGGTCCGGCAGATGGTCCCGCTGCTGGTGGCGCCCGTGGTGCTGTTGGCCCTGTTCTCCTTCGTCCACTGGCTGGCGGCGGTGCCGTTCCTTTTGTGGGCGGCGGTGTGCCTCGGCTACGGCTTGGCGACGGCGGTGCGCCAGCGCAACGCCAGCATCGCTCTGGCCGGAGTTTCAGCCATGGTCATGCATTTCGGCTGGTCCGTCGGTTTCTGGCAGCAGCTTTTGACGCCGCGCTTGCAGCGCAAGGAGTCGTGATGGCCGGCCGCTCGATCGACATCTGCATCTGCACTTTCCGCCGGCCTGAACTGGCCGACACGCTGCGCTCCGTCGCCGCCCTGGAGAAGCCTGAAGGTTTGGAGATCGGCATCGTCGTTGCTGACAATGACGATGAACCAGGCGCACAAAAGCTCGTGAAGACGCTGGCCGAGGAATTGAAGCTGCCGGTCCGCTATCGCCACGCGCCGGCGCGCAACATCTCGATTGCCCGCAACGCCTGCCTCGACGCCAGCGTGTCGGACTTCGTCGCCTTCATCGACGATGACGAGACGGCGTCGCCCGGCTGGCTGGTCGAGTTGATGGCGACGGCCGATGCCACCGGCGCCGCGGCGGTGCTTGGGCCGGTGCGGGCCCATTATCGCCAGGACGCGCCGGACTGGATGCAGAAGGGTGACTTCCATTCCACCTTGCCGGTCTGGGTGCGCGGCGAGATCCGCACCGGCTACACCTGCAACGTCCTGCTCAGAACGACCGACGCGAGCTTGCGCGGCCGGCGCTTCAGCCTGGCGCGCGGCCAGACCGGCGGCGAGGATACCGAGTTCTTCGATGCCATGGTCAAGGCCGGCGGCCGCATCGCCTTTGCGCCGCAAGCCTTCGTCGACGAGGTCGTGCCGCGCGCCAGGGCCGCGTTCGATTGGCTGCGCCGTCGCCGCTTCCGCTTCGGCCAGACGCATGGCCATTTGATCGGCCACGGCGCCGGCGGCATCCGCCGCGCCGGCCAGGTCGGGCTGGCTTCGGCCAAGGCCGCTTACTGCTTCGGCATGGCTGTTTTGACCGCGATCAGCCCGGTGCGACGGAACCGCAGCGTGCTGCGCGGCATTATGCACGTTGGTGTCGTCTCCGGTTTGGTCGGCGTCCGTGAAATCCGCCAGTACGGCCTCACTTCGCCAGAACAAGGGAACAAGCGTGCAGCCTGACGTCAGCTTCGTCATCGCCGCCTACAATGCGGAGGCCACTCTCGACCGCGCCATCGCCGGCGCGATCGCGCAACTGGGCGTGACCGTCGAGGTCATCGTCGTCGACGACCAGTCGCGCGACGGCACGCTGGATGTGGCGCGCGCCTATCCTGAAGACATCGTCAAGGTGGTGGCGTTGCCGCAGAATCGCGGACCAGGCGGCGCCAGGAATGCCGGCCTCGATTTCGCGCGCGGCCGCTGGGTGGCGGTGCTGGATTCCGATGACGCCGTTCTTCCTGGCCGCATGGCGGCGATGATCGCGCGGGCGGAAGCGGCCGGCGCCCAAATCGCCGTCGACAATGTCCAGGTCGTGCGCGAGGACGGCACGCCCGACGACACCATGTTCCCGGGAGGCTATCTCGAGGGCTTAAGCGAGATCTCGCTGGCCGATTATATCGAGGGCAATCTGGTTTTCGAATCGCGCTTCAATCTCGGCTATCTCAAGCCGGTCTTCCAGCGCCGCTTCCTCGACGACAACAAGCTGCGCTACGACGAGAAGCTGCGCATCGGCGAGGACTACATTCTGCTTGCAAGCGCGCTGGCCAGCGGTGGCCGTTGCGCTGTCGAGCCGACCGTCGGTTATGTCTACCATATCCGCACCGGCTCGATCTCACGGGTGCTCGAATTGCACCACGTCGAGGCAATGACGCGCGCCGACGCCGCCTTCGCTGCGGCATATCCCATGGACAGCACCGCGAAGGCCGCCTTCGCCCGGCGCGGCCGCAGCCTGCGCAAGGCGGCGTCGTTCCTGTCCCTGGTCCAGCACATCAAGGCGCGCGCGCCGCTCAAGGCAATCGGGGCGGCGCTCAGGGATCCGGCCGCGATCGGGCATTTGTCGATGCCGATCGCGGTCCGGCTCAGAAGGGTTGCGGCGCAGGTTCGCCGTGGGGGCGGGGAGATGAAGCATGCGAGCGATTTGATAGCCGGCGATAGGTAGAAATCTTTTTCTCTCAGAAGGAAGACCAGATGCAGAAAGTCAGGAAGGCAGTCATCCCAGTGGCGGGGCTCGGAACGCGGTTCCTGCCGGCAACCAAGTCCATGCCGAAGGAAATGCTTCCCGTCGTCGACAAGCCCGTCGTGCAATATGCCGTCGACGAGGCGTTCGAGGCCGGCATCGAGCACATCGTCTTCGTCACCGGCCGCAACAAGGCGGTTATCGAGGACTATTTCGACCTGCATCCTGAACTGATCGGCACGCTGGAACAGACCGGCAAGAAGGCGCAGCTCGAATCGCTGGAGAGCCTGCTGCCGGTGGCCGGCGCCACCTCCTTCATCCGCCAGCAGTCGCCGCAGGGCCTCGGTCACGCCGTCTGGTGCGCTCGCGACGTGATCGGCAACGAGCCCTTCGCGCTGCTGCTTCCCGACATGGTGTCCTTCGGCGCGCGCGGCTGCCTTGCCGAGACCGTCGATCTCTATCAGCGGACC
>NZ_RZSA01000844.1:0-2939 GCF_003998075.1 Mesorhizobium sp. M2A.F.Ca.ET.037.01.1.1
TCAAGGTGCTGGACCTTTCCCGCGTCCTAGCCGGCCCCTGGGCGACTATGTCGCTCGCGGACCTTGGCGCCGAGGTCTGGAAGATCGAGAACGTCGACGGCGGCGACGATACGCGTGCCTGGTCGGTACCGAGCTACAATGGCGTCAGCACCTATTACCTCTGCGCCAATCGCGGCAAGTCTAGCATCGCGGTCGACATCAAGCATCCCAAGGGGCGTGAGATCATTTACCGTCTGGCCGCGAAGGCCGACGTGGTGATCGAGAATTTCCGCGCCGGCACGGTTCAGCGGTTGAAGATCGACTACGAGACGCTGAAGGCCTTCAACCCGGGCATTATCTATTGCTCGATCTCCGGCTATGGTCAGACCGGTCCCGAATGGGATCGGCCGGGCTACGATTTTGTCGTCCAGGCAGAGAGTGGCCTGATGTCGATCACCGGTCCCGTCGACGGCGAGCCCCAGCGCATCGGCGTTGCGATGACGGACATCATCGCCGGAATGGTTTCGGTGCAGTCGGTGCTGGCGGCGCTTTATCAGCGCCGCGAGACCGGACAGGGGCAGTACATCGACATATCGCTGCTGGAATGCGCGCTGAACACTCTGATCAATGTCGGCAGCGGCTACCTTAATGCCGGAGTCGTTCCACGCCGCTACGGCAACGCTCATCCGACCGTTGTTCCCTACCAGATCTGCGAATGCTCGGACGGCAGCTTCGCCCTTGCCGTGGGCAACGACAAGCAATTCACCGCGCTGTGCGAGAAGGTTGTCGGCATGCCCGATCTCGCCCAGGATCCGCTTTACAAGACCGCCGCGGCGAGGGCGCTGAACCGCGAAAGCCTGCTTCCCAAATTGGGCCAGTCGTTCCGCGCGAACACGCGCCACCATTGGATGGAGGCCTGCCTGCGGCACGGCGTTCCCGCGGGCGAGGTCAAGTCGGTGCCCGAGGCCTTCGAAAGCCGGACGGTTAAGGCCCGCAATGTCGTGCAGACCTTGCACAACCAGCATTTAGGGCCGGTCTCGCTTGTCAGGCCGGCCCAGGGTCTCGCTACGCAACGCGATGCCCACTACAAGGCGCCGCCCATGCTTGGCGAGGATACGACCACCGTTCTGTCCGCGTTCGGCTATGCTCCCGAGGAGGTCGAAGACCTCATCAGACAGGGCGTGGTGCGCCAGTATTCGCCTGCCGCCGCGTGACGGCGCAATGAGGGCGCCTGGCATAACGAAAGGTTATCAAGCCCAAACGTTTTTGCCAGTGTACGGCGTAGCCGCGGGGTGCAAGAAGCAGACGTAGATCGGCGGTCGTTTCGTGGCTAGACGAATCCAGCCGCAAGGCGACGACGGGCCCCGACGCGTAAGAGCTTCCTTCGCAGCGATGGCTCGCCGGACACTTCCTTCGAGCCCGAGGCGGGCGGATTTTGGGTGAGTTCAATGGTACGTCAGCTGCACTTCGTAGGCTATTGCACGATCGGACCCTCGTGGCACAACAACGGCAGCTGGCGTCACGATGAAAGTGACGGGACGGACTTCCTCAATCCTGTTCGCTACGAGAACATTGCACGGATCCTGGAGGATGGAAAATTTGACGGGCTCTTCTTCGTCGATGTCCAGACGCTCTACGACACCTATGGCGGCGTCATCGATCCCTGTGTCAAGTATGGCGGGCACATGTGCATGCTCGACCCGATGCAGATGCTGACGGCGATGGCGCGGGTGACCAACCACATCGGCCTGTCGGCGACGATGTCGACCTCGCTCTACCATCCGTTCCACATCGCGCGCGCCTTCGCCTCGCTCGACCACATCAGCGGCGGCAGGGCCGCCTGGAACATCGTGACCTCGGCGACCGATCGCGAAGCGCAGAACTACGGGATGGACCGGCTGCTGGACAAGGCGCAGCGCTACGATCATGCCGACGAGGTGGTCGAGGCCTGCACGACTCTGTGGAATAGCTGGGACCCCGACGCGCTGGTGCTTGACCGTCAGGCCGGCATTTTCGGCGATCCCTCGAAGGTCCACTACGCCAATTACGCCGGCCAATATGTGAAAACACGTGGCCCGTTGATGACGCCGCACTCGCCGCAGGGCAGCCCTGTGCTGATGCAAGCGGGGTCGTCTGCGCGGGGACGCCAGTTTGCCGCGCGCTGGGCCGAAATCGTCTTCACGCTGCAGAACAACAAGGCCGACATGCAGGCCTTCTACCGCGACATCAAGAATCGCGTAGCCAATGCCGGGCGCGACCCTTCGCACTGCGCCATCCTCCCGGCGACGGACATCGTCATAGGAGAGACGGAATCGATCGCGCGCGAGCGCGCCGACTATATCGACTCGCTCGCCAATGCCGAGCTTGGCCTTTCCGAAATGTCGAACCATATCGGCGTCGACCTTTCCGGCTTCCCGATGGATCAGCCGCTGAACGAGATGGAGATCACGCAGGGCGCTCGCGGTGTCTTCGATATCATCATGAGCGGCGGGAAGGGCAAGACATTGCGCGATGCCGGCCATCAATACGCGACCACGCAGATGTCGCCACAACTGGTCGGAACGCCGATGATGATCGCCGATCATATTCACGAGCTGTTCGAGGCCGAGGCCTGCGACGGCTTTGTCATCTGCCCGTCCATCACGCCGGGATCGTTCTACCAGTTTGTCAGGTCGGTAGTGCCCGAACTGCAGCGCCGGGGCATTTACCGCCGGGATTATTCCGGCCGGACGTTCCGGGAAAATCTGCGTTCCTGACGCAGTCGCGGCTGAGGAGCGCGCCAGTAACCATGAACTTTGATCGAGGGATGAAATGAGCGGTTCTTTAGACACGGCGCGCGGCAACAGCTTCGAGCCCACGGCGGAGGTGGAGGCGATGCTGAAGGATCGCGCGCGCTTCGTGCGGCTTGAGACGATCCGGCTGATCGAGATCGCCAGGACCGGCCACTAAACGTCGGTGTT
>NZ_RZSA01000845.1:0-2939 GCF_003998075.1 Mesorhizobium sp. M2A.F.Ca.ET.037.01.1.1
CCAGACGGGCTGGTCGAGATGGCAATGCGTATCGATGCCGCCGGGCATCACCCAGCGGCCGCCGGCGTCGATCGACTTCTGGCCGGATAGGCCCTTGTCAATCGCGGCGATGCGGCCGTCGTCAACGCCGATGTCGCACTCGGCCCAGCCATCGTCGAGCGCCACGCGCCCACCTTTGATCACCAGCTCATGCATTGGCGCACCCTCACCGGTCCGCTCAGCCGACGGCCGCCGTCACCATGATCTCGACGCGGTATTGGTCGCCGGCAAGCCGCGCTTCCACTGTGGCGCGCACCGGCATGGCGCTCCTGTCGATCCAGGCGTCCCAGGCGGCATTCATCAACTCGAAATCGGCAATGTCGCAGAGCCAAATCTGCGCGCTCAAGAGCTTCGACTTGTCACTGCCGGCCTTGGCCAGAAGCGCATCGATCTTGGCGAGAATCTGCTTGGTCTGGCTTGTGGTATCGCCGGACAGATCATCCGCCGTCAGGCCAGCCACATAGACGGTGCCGTTGTAGCGCAGCACCCGGCAGAAGCGCTGTCCGTTCTCCAGGCGTTCGATCGTCATATCGTTCCCTTCCGCTGTTTCTCGGATTCTGGCCTTTGCCTATGGTAAGGAGGGTGCAAAACCACTGTAAAGCCCGCAGCAAAGCCGAGATGCCGCTTTCCTTCACAGCGATGGCCAAAAAAATTTAAGCCATAGCCGCGTCAATCTTCGTTTGTGGCAACCACGGCAAAGTGTAGCTTCTGCTCGGGCTGCCGTCGGTCAACGGTCACGCCAGGGGAGCCGCCGCAGCCGCATCCATGAGGTCGATCGCTCAATCCGCGATGAGGCTTTGGCACAATGCAGAGCGCTCCCGCGCCATGCTGCCGATCATGGTCGGCGTCTGCCTGGCCTGCATCGGCAGCGCCATGTTGACCACCGCCGTGTCGCTGCATCTCGGCAAGCCCGGCATTTCTCCTCAGGTCGTGCAGATCGTGCTGACCGCGTATCCCGTGGGCTTCCTCGTCGGATGCCTGGTCACCCGCCCGGCGGTCGCGCAATACGGCCATGAGCGCACTTTTGTGGTGATCCTGGTGCTGGCGCTGCTGGCGGCGTCCGGCTTCGTGTTCACCGATTTCCTGCCGAGCTGGATCTGTTTCCGCCTGCTCGGTGGCATGGCGATGGCGTCGCTCTTCGTCGTCTGCGAAAGCTGGATCAACCTCTACGCCGAGCAGCACAATCGCGGCGCCTTGTTCTCGCTCTACATGCTGACGACGGCGATCGCGGTGCTGCTCGGGCAGTTCCTTGTCGGCTTGGTCGGCCCGCAATCGCCGCATCTTTTTCCGGTCGCGGCCGTAACGGTGCTTCTGGCGCTGGTCTCCAAATTCGTTGGCGGACGTTGGCCGGCGCTGCCTGCAACCGATCCGGGGCATGCGGGTTCAGCGAGACCGGTCAAGCGGCTTGGCCCGCTGGCGCTGTTCCGGCTGGCGCCGGTGACGGTCGTGGCCATCTTCCAGGGCGGCATCACCAACATGAACATCTTCGTGCTGACGCCGATCTACGGCACCCAGATCGGCCTGTCGGCGGCGACGACGGTCGGGCTGGTCACAACCATCAGCATCGCTGGCATGTTGGCGCAAACCCCCGTCGGCTGGCTGTCGGACCGGTTCGAACGGCGCATCATATTGCTTGTACAAGGCATCCTATCGGTAACGCTCTGCGCCGCGATCGCTTGGCTCGGCAACTCTTCGGTGCCGCTGCTCTTCGTCCTGTTCTTCGTCTATGGCTGCACGGCGCTCACCGTATATCCCGTGGCGATGGCGTTCGGCGCCTCGCAATTGCACAGCCGGCACATGGTCGGCGCTTCCGGCACGCTGCTCCTGCTCTATTCGATCGGCAATGTCGCGACGCCCGGCATTTCCGCCGGCCTGATGCAGCATATGGGCGCGCCGGCGATGTTCCTGCTGCTCGGCGGCGGCGCCGTGCTGGTGACGCTCGCCGCCTGCTACAATCTGTTGCGCCGTCCAGTCACCATGGCGACCATGCAGGCCATAGAGGAGCAGGTCTGATGACGGATCCAGTCAAGAACCGCCTGCAAGACAATGTCATCCTGATCGCCGGCGCTGCCAGCGGCATCGGCGCGGCAATTGCCCGGCGCTGTGTTGCCGAAGGCGCAAAGGTCGTCTGCGCCGACTATGATCTGGAGCCGGCGACAAAACTTACCGAAGTGCTCGGGCCTTCCGCGCTCGCTTGCCAGTGCGATGTAACGAACATCGACTCCGCCAGATCGGCCGTCGACTTTGCCGCGAAAAAATTCGGCCGGCTCGACGGGCTGGTGCACAACGCCGCGGCGCCTTCGACCAGCGCCACCGTCGTCGATCTCGACGAAAGCGCCTGGCGGCACGAGATCGATGTCGGCCTGACCGGCGCCTTCCTGATGAGCAAGTTCGCCGTGCCGCTGATCGCGGCCAGCGGCGGCGGCTCGGTCGTCTTCATCGGCTCGCAATTCGGGCGCGTCGCCACCACCAGGGCGGTCGCCTATTGCGCCGCCAAGGCCGGGCTGATCCATCTCGCCAAGGCGATGGCCGTCGACCACGCGCCCGACAAGATCCGCGTCAACAGCCTGTCGCCGGGTGCCGTGGCGACGACCCGCCTGCTGCGCCGGTTTGCCGACTTCGAAGCCGCCAATGTCGGCCTCGGCCCTGCCCATCTGCTCGGCCGCATCGCCGAGCCCGACGAGATCGCCGCGGCGGCGGCCTTCCTGCTTTCCTCCGACGCATCCTTCGTCACCGGATCCGACATGCTCGTGGACGGCGGCTATGCGACGCGCTGAACCCGTATTTTCAAAGGAGTTCCCATGACCTTGCTCGTCACCGGCGGCACCGGCTTCGTCATGAGCGTGGTCGCGCGCGCCTGGCTGGATCGCGATCCCAAAGCCAAGGCCGTAATCCTCGAC
>NZ_RZSA01000846.1:0-2939 GCF_003998075.1 Mesorhizobium sp. M2A.F.Ca.ET.037.01.1.1
GGCCGGCCGTGTGCAGCATGTGCTGCCCTCCGGCATCGAGCGCGGCATCCAGCACCATCATCAGCAGCGTCCATTTGATCTTGCTGTCCGGATGGACGCGGATTTCGGCGCAGCTTTCCTTGTCGAGGATCGACAGCGTCTGCTGACCTGGAAAGACGAGGTGGAAGACGTCTCCGGCGTCGATCATCCGGCAATGGCCGTCGAAGGGCACTTCGCCATCGAAAGCCAATTTCCCTTGAGGGTTTTCCTGCAGATCAAGCGTTTCGATGATATCGACACGAAAGCCGGGCCGGGCAGCCTCGCTCACACGCAGCGCGCCGAGCATCAGGTCGAAGCTCGGCCAGAGGTCGGCGCGGGCGGCAGTGACGCTTATGACCTGCCCTTTGAGATCGTAGAAGAAAGTCGTTGTCCGGTCGCTCAAGCAGCGGACGCCTTCACGCTGGGCGGATGGCGGTAGATTTCCACCATGCCTGGCTGACTGTCGCTGACCACCGGCTTGCCGTCGAGGCAGACCCAGCAATGCGCCGACAGGCGGGGCTCGTGCATCGATTTGGCATCGACGCCGAAACGCAGCTCCGGGTCGAGACCGGCCATGCGCAGAAAACGGAAGCCGAGCAGACCCTCGCGAAGACATCTGCGGTCGCGCATGAACCAGGGCCGCCGCACCGTTCGGTTAACGCGCTGGACGATATAGGTCCAGGGCAAGTCACGATAGGGCGCGGGCGAGCGCAGCGGCGCCAGTTTCAACACGCTTTCAAAATCGCGCCGGCCGACCAGCACCGGCAGCAGCCTGGCGCTGAGCCACAAATGGGCGCGGAACAGGGCGCGCAGGACCGGCCCGTCGGTCATCACACGCCCGGGTCGGCGAGGATGCCTTCAGCCACCAACTCGGCGGCCAATTCGGCCATATCCTCGTCGAGCGTTGCCTTGTCGACCTCGAATTCGTCCGACAACAGGTCAATGATCTGGTCGAGGCTGCGCGCGCCATCAACCTTGTCGAGAAAGGCCTCGGTCGTGTCGTTGCAGGTGTAGAGCTGGCCGCTGCGCGCCAACAGCACGACGGCGCCATCGCCGACATGCTGCACCGACGCATCGTCGGCCATCCGAAGCACCGTTTTGGAACCAATCTCGGCCATGCGCCCGCTCCCCTTCGCCCGGGAGCAAATAGCGCGGGACCGCGAGGCTGTCCATCGCCATGGACGGCGGAGGGAACGACAGGCCGTGCCGCGCGGCCCGCCGTGGGGCGAATATTAGCGAGGTCTTGCCTTCCTGCCCTAGCGTAAGCTATGAGTCCGCCGGGCTTTGGGGGAATGATCTGTATGCGTTACAACTGGGAACGGGCTCCGACGGCGTTCGAACGCCATCGGAAGGCGCTTGCGGCGGCGATCCTGATCGCCGGCGGCGTCGGGCTGATGCTGGCGGCGCTGCCGCTCTAAGCCGGCTTACATCACGGACAGCAAGAGCGGCGACGCCATGGCGGCGCCGGACAGGTGCTTGACGGGCGATATCGACGAAAGTCAGGAAGACATGGCCTATGAAAGCGACTTAGGCTATTCCCAGACGGCAAAAAAATGTCCTGGGAGGGAATGTCGATGGCCTCACGCTATCACGAAGTCTATGAGGGCTGGAAGCGCGACCCCGTAGGGTTCTGGGCCGAAGCGGCGAAGGCGATCGACTGGGACAAGCCGGCCGAGAAGGTCTTCGATCCGGCGCAAGGCGTCTATGGCCGCTGGTTCGTCGGCGCTTCCTGCAACACCTGCTACAACGCCATCGACCGCCATGTCGCCGGCGGACGCGCCGACCAGCTGGCGCTGATCCATGACAGCGCGATCACCGGAACGATCCGGAAATTCACCTATGCCGAACTGAAGCGCGAGGTGGTCGCGCTGGCCTCGGTGATGCGGCATCGCGGCGTCGGCAAGGGCGACCGCGTCATCATCTACATGCCGATGGTGGCGGAAGCGGCGATCGCGATGCTGGCCTGCGCGAGGCTAGGCGCCGTGCATTCGGTGGTGTTCGGAGGCTTCGCCTCGCATGAGCTCGCCACCCGTATCGACGACGCCAAGCCGAAGCTGATCGTCAGCGCTTCCTGCGGCCTGGAGCCCGGTCGCATCGTCGCCTACAAGCCGCTGCTCGACAAGGCGATCGAGATGTCGAAGCACAAGCCCGACGCCTGCCTCATCCTGCAGCGCGAGCAACTGCGCTGCGAGATGAAGGACAATTACGACATCGACTATGCCGATGCGGTCGCCCGCGAGCGCGCCGCTGGCGCCAATGTCGACTGCGTGCCGGTGCTGGCCACCGACCCGCTCTACATCATCTACACCTCCGGCACGACCGGCCAGCCGAAGGGCATCGTGCGCGACAATGGCGGCCATATGGTCGCGCTGAAATGGACCATGGACAACGAGTTCGGCGTCAAGCCGGGCGAAGTGTTCTGGGCGGCTTCCGACGTCGGCTGGGTGGTCGGCCATTCCTATATCGTCTACGGGCCGCTTCTGCATGGCTGCACCAGCGTGCTGTTCGAGGGCAAGCCGATCGGCACGCCGGACGCCGGCACCTATTGGCGGGTGATCTCCGAGCATGGCGTCGTGGCGCTGTTCACCGCGCCGACCGCGTTCCGCGCCATCAAGGGGCAGGACCCCAAGGGCGAGTTCGTGCCGAAATACGACCTGTCGAAGTTCCGCACGCTGTTCCTTGCCGGCGAGCGCGCCGACCCCGAGACGATCAAATGGGCCGAGCAGAAGCTCGATCGGCCGGTGATCGACCATTGGTGGCAGACCGAGACCGGCTCGCCGATGACAATCAACCCGGCCGGTCTCGGGCTGCTGCCGGTGAAATACGGATCGCCCGGCGTGCCGATCCCGGGCTATGACATCCGCATCCTCGACGATGCTGGCCACGAAGTGCCGCGCGGCACGCTCGGCAATGTCGTGGTC
>NZ_RZSA01000847.1:0-2933 GCF_003998075.1 Mesorhizobium sp. M2A.F.Ca.ET.037.01.1.1
GTGGTGACGATGTCCTCGACGATGACGACGCGCGAGCCCTTGGCGATCTCGAAGCGGCGCAGCCTGAACTCGCCCCCTTCCCGCTCGACCCAGATGGCCGGCGCGCCGAGGTGGCGCGAGGTCTCATAGGCCGGGATCAGGCCGCCAATGGCCGGGCCGACGACATAGTCGATCTTTCCGGGCACGCTTTCCCGGATCTTCTCGGCCAGCGCCTTGCACAGGCGCTCGGTCTTGTCGGCATGCATGAAGACGCGGGCCTTCTGCAGGAAGACCGGGCTGCGCAGGCCGGACGTCAGGATGAAATGACCTTCGAGAACGGCGCCGGCCTCGCGGAAAATGCCCAGCACTTCGTCAGTGTTCATTTGGTCCCCCGTTCAATCTTCATCTAGCCATTGACGCGCCGCGCGTCGCTGACGCTCGAATTGTCCTTGAGCTGCGACAGCAGGCGGTTGAGGTGCTTCAGGTCCCAGACTTCGAGATCGATCAGCATCTCGGTGAAATCGGGCGCCGTGCGTATCATGGACAGCGTGTGGATGTTGGCGTCGTTGGACGCCACCACCTGGGCGATGTCGGCCAACGAACCAGGCGCGTTGATGGCGGTGACCGAGATGCGCGCCGGAAAACGTTCCTTGGTGCGTTCGTCAATGTCCCAGCGCACGTCGATCCAGCGCTCGGGCTGGTCGTCGAAGGCCTGCAGCGCCGGCGACTGGATCGGATAGATGGTGATGCCGGTTCCAGGCTGGATGATGCCGACGATGCGGTCGCCGGGCACGGCGCCTTCCGGCGCGAAGCGCACCGGCAGGTCGCCGCGCACGCCGCGGATCGGCACCGCGCCGTCGCGCGGCTGGTCCTTGCCCTTGCGCGCGGCCCGAGTGCCGGGCATCTGGAACAGCATGCCGGCGGCGTTGCGGATCTTCGACCAGCCTTCCTCGCGCTGCTTGGGCGGCGCGACCGTGACGCGCTCGTCCTTGTAGTCGGGGAAGACCGCTTTCATGACGTCGGTTGAGCTCAGCTCGCCGCGTCCGACGGAAGCCAGAACATCCTCGATATCCTTGCGCGCCAGCCGGTGCAGAACCGGCTTCAGGCTCTCCTTGGTGAAGGTCTTGCCGGCGCGCTCGAAGGCGCGTTCCAGGATACGGGCGCCGAGACCGGAATATTGCTTGCGGATCGCGTTCTTGGTGGCGCGGCGGATGGCGGCGCGCGCCTTGCCGGTGACCACGACCGATTCCCAGGCGGCGGGCGGCACCTGCGCCTTGGAGCGGATGATCTCGACCTCGTCGCCATTCTTCAATTCCGTCATCAGCGGCATGATGCGGCCATTGACCTTGGCGCCGACACAGGTGTCGCCGACATCGGTGTGGACGGCATAGGCGAAGTCGATCGGCGTGGCGCCGCGCGGCAGCGCGATCAGCATGCCCTTGGGCGTGAAGCAGAATACCTGGTCCTGGAACAGCTCCAGCTTGGTGTTCTCGAGGAAATCCTCCGGATTGTCGCCCTCGGCCAGTTGCTCGATGGTGCGCCTGAGCCAGGCATAAGCGTTGGTCTCCTTGGAGATCGCGTGGCCGGCGCCGTTCATTTTGCCGCCGGTGTCCTTGTAGATCGAATGGGCGGCGACGCCGTATTCGGCTATTTTGTTCATCTCCTTGGTGCGGATCTGAAGTTCGACGCGCTGGCGCGACGGGCCGACGATGGTGGTGTGGATCGAGCGGTAGTCGTTCTGCTTGGGCGTCGAGATATAGTCCTTGAAACGGCCAGGCACCATCGACCAGGTGGTGTGGATGGCGCCAAGCGCACGGTAACAGTCGTCGACCGAATCGACGACGACGCGAAAGCCGAAGATGTCGGAGAGCTGCTCGAAGGAGAGCGCCTTGGCCTCCATCTTGCGGAACACCGACCATGGCTTCTTCTGCCGGCTCTTCACGCTCGCCTTGATGGTGTGTTTCTCGAACAGGCCGGACAGCGCCGTCTCGATCTCCTGCAGGACACCCTTGTTGCGCTCGAAAATCTCGGCAAGCCTCGCGGTGACGGCGCGATAGGCCTCCGGATTGATGTAGCGGAAGGCGATTTCCTCGAGTTCTTCGCGCATGCCCTGCATGCCCATGCGGCCGGCGAGCGGCGCATAGATGTCCATCGTCTCCTCGGCGATGCGCAGGCGCTTGGACTCGGGCATATGGTCGAGCGTGCGCATGTTGTGCAGGCGGTCGGCGAGCTTGACCAGAAGGACGCGAATATCCTCCGAGATCGCGAGCAGAAGCTTGCGCAGGTTCTCCGCCTGCTCGGCCTTCTTGGAGACGAGGTCGAGCTTCTTCAGCTTGGTAAGGCCCTCGACCAGCTTGCCCATTTCGGGGCCGAACAGCTCGTCGATCTCGGCCCTGGTCGCGGTGGTGTCCTCGATCGTGTCATGCAGCAGGGCAACGGCGATGGTCGCCTCGTCCATGTGCATCTCGGTGAGGATGGCGGCGACTTCGAGGGGATGCGAGAAATAGGGATCGCCCGAAGCGCGCTTCTGGTGGCCATGCTTCTGCATGGCATAGACATAGGCCTTGTTGAGCAGTGCCTCATTGACGTCAGGCTTGTAGCGCTGGACGCGCTCGACAAGCTCATACTGACGCATCATGGGCGGGATCTCGCGGTGCTGAAATGATTGATGCGCCGCACTGGCGTACGACGCATCTCATAGATAGCCACGAAACCTGAGATACGGAAGTCCTGGATGGTTGATCCAACCCGGACAAAAGCTCTTAGTAATCGTCGCTCTTTTCCGGCGGCACCAGGCCTTCGATGCCGGCGAGCAGGTCTTCCTCGCTCATGCGGTCGAAAGCGATGTTCTCCTCGGCATCGTCGGCGTCGGCCGCGACCGCGGTCGCGCCGGTCTGGTCGGTGATCGCCTCGCCCTCGGCTTCCGGCTCATCGACCTCGACATGCTTCTGCAG
>NZ_RZSA01000848.1:0-2922 GCF_003998075.1 Mesorhizobium sp. M2A.F.Ca.ET.037.01.1.1
TGAGGACACCTGTCAGCGCCATGGCAAGGGCGCTGATGGCGATGCCGGCAAGCAGCATCGTGGCGACTGAGGTCCGTCCCTGGCGCGTGGCGATGGCATAAAGCAGCAACGTCACCGCGAGCCCGCCAAAGAACGCCGCGAGCGGCAGCGCAAGCGTGCCGAATGCGAGCGTGAAGGGCGCAAGCCATGTGGTGCCGAGCACGATGATCGCCACAGCGCCGAGGCTGGAGCCGGCGGAAACGCCGACCAAACCGGGATCGGCAAGCGGATTGCGGAACAGGCCCTGCATCACCGCGCCGCAGACGGCGAGCGCGGCGCCGATCAGCACGCCGAGCAGCACGCGCGGCATGCGGATGTCATAGACGATCAGCTGGTCGCGCGCGGCAAGCGCCGCATCCCCCGGAGCGGCCCCGGTGAACCAGTCGCGAATGACGCGAACGGCGGACGCATCCGAAGCGCCCGACGTCAGTGACAGGAACACCGAAAGGGTCAGCGCCAGGCACAGGAGCGCGATGACGACCCTTGCCCGCGCCGAGCGATCGCCCTCGGCCGCCATCACCCTGCCCACACCTGCTATGGACTGTTCGGCCACCGCCGCTCAGTCCGTGACCTGGTTGCCATAGATCGAAACAGCGAGATCGTGGATCGCCTCCGCCGTGCGCGGGCCGAAGCCGAGCAGATAGCCGCCGTCCATGTTGATCATCTTGCGGTTCGTGCCAGCCGGTGTCGAGGCGACGGCAGGATTGGCGAACAGCTCGTCTTCCGAGATCGGCGGCCCGCCGCCTTTCATCGTCAGGATGACATCCGGCTTGGCGCTGACGATCGCCTCATCCGTCATCCCCTTGTAACCGGAAAAACCCTCGACCGCGTTGACCGCACCGGCAAGCTTGATGATGCCGTCGGCCGCGGTGTCGCTGCCGGCTGCAAGGATCTTGCCGCCTTGGGTCGACAGCACGAACAGCACGCGCTTGCGGTCCTTGATCGAGGCCGTCTGCCTTTCGGCGGCCGTCAGCTTCGCGTCCGTCTCAGCGGCGAGCTTCTCGGCCTTGGCCTCGACGCCCAGCGCCTTGCCGACGATGCGGATATTTTCGAGGATGCCCTCATGGTTGAAGTGATCCGGCACCTCGATGAAAGGCACGCTTGATTTCTTCAGCACGTCGACCGCTTCTTTCGGGCCGCTGCCCTGCAGCGCCAGGATTCCGGTCGGATTGACCGACAGGACACCCTCGGGCGACAGCGCGCGCATGTAACCGACATCCGGCAGCTTCGCCGCCGCCTCGGGATAGGTGCTGGTCGAATCGCGGGCCACGAGACGGCCCTCCTCGCCGAGCGCGTAGAGGATCTCGGTGATCGAGCCGCCTATGGAGGCGATCCGCGAGGTGTCCGAAAAGACGGTCGTGCCTTCTTCCGCCTTGGCAGGCTGCATAGCGAGGGCAAGCAGGACACCGAGCATCGGCGTAAGGGCCGCGCGGAAACTGAGAACAAAGCGCATTGGGTCCTACCTTATGCAGCGGTGGGGCTGGGAATGCGCGGTAGGTTCTCGGCCAGGAAACGCCAGTCTTCCCGCTCGCGTTCGCCTTCATGGCGCTTGCCGAAGAACTGGATGATCATGCTGCCATTGGCATCGTAGGCCTCCAGCGAGGTGACATGGCCGTCCTTGGTCGGCTTGCGCACCGCCCAGACTTCGTGGATGTGGTCGGTCCTCAGATGCAGGTGGAAGGTCTCGTCGAGCACATTGATCCATGGTCCCATCGGCTTGACCGACTTGATCGGGCCGGAATGGATCTGGATGCAGCCGCGGTTGCCCACGAAGCACATGATCGGCATCCCGCCTGCAGCGGCGTGATGGAACATGGCGCTTACCGCATCATTGTCGAGCAGCCAGGCATAGTCCTGCCCCACCATACGCACCGCTCGCGACGGCTGAGCTTCAGCGTCTTCAGCATGCCGAAGAACTGATGCACATCTGTCAACCGGCTCCAGCGGTCGCGTAGGTCGCCGATCGAGGCGACCGAACCCTGCGCCTCGCCCTCCCCTTCCGCGGCGCTTGGGAGGATCGCGACGGTCGGCTCCTGGTTCGACGATTCGAGGCTCGCCACCAGCTTCTGGTAGGCATAGAGGCTGGATGCGGGCTTCAGATGCACCTTGTGCACCGCCTCGCCCGCTGCGTCGAAGAACTGCAGGCTGCGGCGGATTTCGTCACCCTCGCGCTTCTCGACGGCAAAGCCATGCGCCCAGACCTTCGGGAAGATGCGTAGGTCGATGTTTTCGCCAAGCACCATGGCGTTGTGGTTGCCGGTGACGACCTTGTCGTACACGCCGATCTTCTCGTGCACGGCGCTTTCGTTGCGGGTCAGCGCCATCACCTCGCCGACCGCCTCGAGGCCGGTCAGAAGGTCGTTGACGCGCGGCTCGACTCGCACCGCGCCGATGCCGCAATGCGCCGCGACCAGTTCCGCTTCCGAAATGCCCAATTGCGCCGAGAGATCGCGCTCCCGCATTTTCGGATTTTCTTCTCGCGCCCGCCGGATTTCCTCCGGCGACGGCTTAACGCGCTGGTCCATATCGTCCACCTGTATTGCCTGATGTGCGTCTATCGCCCGCCGACGGCGGTCACTTGTTGAGGATCAGCTTGCCCTGGCGGGTGATCTTCAGGCGGTAGAGCGCGCCGTGATGCTCGATGCCGATCTCATGCTCGCCCTGGAACAGCGTGTTGCTGGAGAGCGTCCTCACCGCCAGCGGCACGCGTTCGTAACGCATCTGCGTCTCTTCCGGGCGGCGGACGCGATAGCGGAAATCGTTGGGATTGTGCGTGTTCATCGGGTAGGTCCCTTTCCTCTGACGGCCACCGTGGCCGCAGCCTCATAAAATGCCGATTCAATTCTTGACTCGAATAATCATGTTTACTAGTCAGTGCATTAC
>NZ_RZSA01000849.1:0-2918 GCF_003998075.1 Mesorhizobium sp. M2A.F.Ca.ET.037.01.1.1
CCCTCTGTCCTGCCGGACATCTCCCCCACTTGGGGGGAGATTGGCAGTTTCGGCGTCGGCTCTAAGCCGCCGCGCTCCCCTGCCCGGCGAATTCGCTGAACCAGCCGAGTCCGGCCTCTGTGCCCGCCTTCGGCTTGTATTCGGCGCCGATCCAGCCGGAATAGCCGATGCGGTCGATGTGGTCGTAAAGGAAGGGATAGTTGATCTCGCCCGTCCCCGGCTCGTGACGGCCGGGATTGTCCGCAAGCTGGATATGCGCGATGCGGCTAAGGTTCGCCTCGATGGTACGGCCGAGATCCCCCTCCATGATCTGCATGTGATAGATGTCGTATTGCAAATAGAGGTTCTTCGAGCCGATGCGGTCGATCAGCGCCAAGGCCTGGTCGGAGTAATTCAGGAAGAAGCCCGGAATGTCGCGGGTGTTGATCGGCTCGATCAGCAGCCTGATGCCGGCTTGTTCCAGCTTCTCGGCCGCGAAGGCCAGGTTTTCGGCAAAGACGTTTTCCAGCACAGCGCGATCGACGCCCTGGGGCGCGATGCCGGCGAGGCAGTTGACTTGCTCGCAGCCCAGCGCATGCGCATAGGTAATCGCCTTGGCGACGCCCTGGCGGAATTCCGGCACCCGGTCCGGCAGCACGGCAATGCCGCGCTCGCCCTTGCCCCAGTCGCCGGCCGGCAGGTTGAAAAGAACCTGGCTCAGGCCGTTCTTCTTCAGGCGCGCCGCGACGACGTCCGGCGCGTGATCATAGGGGCCGATATATTCGACGCCCTTGAAGCCCGCGCGGGCGGCGGCATCAAAGCGATCGAGGAATTCATGCTCGCCGAAGAGCATGGACAGGTTGGCTGAAAAACGCGGCATTCTTTTCTCCTTCGTTCCGCCTGAACTCAATCCAACATGACGATGGCCGTCGGCGCATCCTCATGGCTCTCGGCAAGTTCCTCAAATTCCGTGATCTTGTCGATTTCGGTGCCCATCGAAATGTTGGTGACGCGCTCGAGGATGAATTCCAGCACCACCGGAACCTGATGCTCCTTCATCAGCCGCTGCGCTTCCTTGAAGGCGCCGGCGAATTCCTCGGGCTTCTTCACGCGGACCGCCTTGCAGCCCATCGCCTCGGCGACGGCGACATGATCGACGCCGTAGCCCGCCTCCGGATCGCCTGCGCGGTTGACGTTCTCGAAGGCGAGGCTCACCTCGTAATCCATCGAAAAGCCGCGCTGCGCCTGGCGGATCAGGCCGAGATAGGCGTTGTTCACGACGACATGGATGTAAGGCAGCTTGTGCTGGGCGCCGACCGCCAGTTCCTCGATCATGAACTGGAAGTCGTAGTCGCCCGAGAGCGCGACGATGGCGCGATCCGGATCGGCGGCGCGCACGCCGAGGGCTGCCGGCAGCGTCCAGCCGAGCGGTCCGGCCTGGCCGCAATTGATCCAGTTGCGCGGCTTGTAGACATGCAGGAACTGCGCGCCGGCGATCTGCGACAGGCCGATGGTGGTGACATAGGTCGTGTCGCGGCCAAAGGCCTTGTTCATCTCCTCATAGACGCGCTGCGGCTTCAGCGGCACCTGCTCGAAATGCGTCTTGCGCTTCATCGTCTTCTTGCGCTGCTGGCATTCCTTGGCCCAGCCCGACCAGTCCCGCAGCCTGCCGGCCGTGCGCCATTCGGTGGCGACGTCGAGCAGGATCTTCAGCGCGGCACCTGCATCCGCGACGAGGCCGAGATCCGGCGCGAAGACGCGGCCGATCTGCGTCGGCTCGATGTCGACATGGATGAATTTCTTGCCCTTGGTGTAGACGTCGACCGAGCCGGTGTGACGGTTGGCCCAGCGGTTGCCGATGCCGAAGACGAAGTCTGACGCCAGCATCGTCGCGTTACCGTAGCGGTGCGACGTCTGCAGGCCGCACATGCCGGCCATCAGCCGATGGTCGTCGGGGATCGCGCCCCAGCCCATCAGCGTCGGGATGACCGGCACGCCGGTGACTTCGGCGAACTCGATCAAGAGGTCGGATGCATCGGCATTGATGATGCCGCCGCCGGCGACGATCAGCGGCTTTTCCGCTTCGTTGAGCATCGAAAGCGCCTTCTCGGCCTGGGCGCGTGTCATCGCCGGCTTGAAGGGCGCGAGCGGCTCATGGGCGTCGATGTCGAACTCGATCTCGGCAAGCTGGACGTCGAGCGGCAGGTCGACCAGCACCGGCCCGGGGCGCGAGGAGCGCATCAGGTGGAACGCCTTCTGCAGCGCCATCGGCACCAGGTAAGGTTCCATGACGGTGACCGCCCATTTGGCGACGGGCGCGGCGATCGAAGCAATGTCGACGGCCTGGAAATCCTCCTTGTTCAGCCGGGCGCGCGGCGCCTGCCCAGTGATGCAGAGGATCGGGATGGAGTCCGCCGAGGCCGAGTAGAGGCCGGTGATCATGTCGGTGCCGGCCGGACCGGACGTGCCGATGCAGAGGCCGATATTGCCGGGCTTAGCGCGCGTATAGCCTTCGGCCATATGCGAGGCGCCCTCGACATGGCGGGCAAGCACATGGCGGATGGTGCCGCGCGCCTTCAGCGCCGAATAGAGCGGGTTGATCGCCGCGCCCGGCACGCCGAAGGCATTGGTGATGCCTTCCTTTTCGAGAACGAGAACCGCCGCGTCGACAGCGCGCATCCTGGCCATTGCAAGCCTCCATTTCGTTGGTTGGCTTGATAGTGACAGCGCGCGTTCGATTTTTCAATTTTTTCAGAATATTTTTTCATTTCTAGCAAACGGCGTTTACCCGTTGAATTCACGTCATTTTCGGTTTTCCAGAAATTCACCCTGCCAGAACGATGAAAAACTTTTTCATTGCACCTCGCGCGAATTCAGCGAGAATGCCGCCTATGGAAACGACGGAAAAACGCCAGCGCGGCCGGCCGCGCGCCTTCAAT
>NZ_RZSA01000084.1:0-11651 GCF_003998075.1 Mesorhizobium sp. M2A.F.Ca.ET.037.01.1.1
GCACATTTCGGTCCAGGTAACGGCATGGATTCCAGGGTCTGCGCGCGTCGCTTCGCTCCTTGCTCCGCCCTGGAATGACGAGGTTCAGAAGCCTCCAGCTCATCGCCAGCGTTTACGCTGACTATCCCGGCGGATGTTGATAGCCTTGCCCTTAAAGCCTGCAATCTTTCGAAATCACTGTGTCGAGGAACTAGCCGTTAGCCAACGTTGAAAGCTTGCGCAGTGCAGCCTCGTATCTGTCCATGACGTCGCGAGCAGCGTTCATTTGCCGTTTGTGGTCGTCATGGCGGATTGGCTTTAGAATGAGGCCGTCGTCGCTTTCGATCATCTGGAGCTCGTCACCGACCTGAAGGTCCAGGCTGTCAAGCATTTCGCGTGGCAGCAGCAACGCTCCCGATCCGTCATCAAGCCCGTGGATAGTTGTCTTGAACATCATCGCGCCATGGTTGTGTCTATTTCCATAGAACAACCTTTCAGCCAAACCGGCAAGCCCTCATTGATCGGACAGCAACCGGTCCATCAGCCGGTTCGCCGCTTCCGGGATCACCGTCCCCGGCGGGAAAATCTCCGCAGCGCCCGCCGCCAGTACCGCGTCATAGTCCTGTGGCGGGATGACGCCGCCGGCGACGATCAGCATGTCGGCATGGCCGAGCTTCTTCAGCGCTTCCTTGAGCTCGGGGATCAGCGTCAGATGCCCGGCGGCTAAGGAAGAGGCGCCGATGATGTCGACGTCGTGCTGCACCGCAAGCTTCGCGATCTCGTCCGGCGTCTGGAACATCGGCCCGACGGTGACGTCGAAGCCCAGATCGGCAAAGGCGCTGGCGATCACCTTCTGGCCGCGGTCATGGCCGTCCTGGCCCATCTTGGCGACAAGGATGCGCGGCTTGCCGCCGGATTTCTTTTCGAACGCCTCGATCTTCTCCTGCAACCGGTCGAGCGCCGGGTTGTCGCCGAGCGCGTCGCGATAGACGCCTGAGATCGTCTGGACCGCAGCCGTATGCCTGCCGAACACTTTTTCCAGCGCCAGCGAAATCTCGCCGACGGTCGCGTTGGCGCGCGCCGCGCGGATCGCGAATTCGAGCAGGTTCTCGCCGCTCTCGGCGGCACGCGTCAGCGCCGCCAGGGCGTTTTCCAGGGCCGCCACATCGCGGGTGCCTTTGAGCCGCTGCAGCTTCGCCAATTGCCGGGCTTTCACCTCGGCATTGTCGATCTTCAAGACATCGACTTCGATATCCGTCGGCGGCCGGTGCGCGTTGACGCCGACCAGAATTTGCTCGCCGGAATCGATGCGCGCCTGGGTGCGCGCCGCAGCTTCCTCGATGCGCAGTTTGGGGATGCCCTTTTCGATCGCCGCCGCCATGCCGCCGAGGCTTTCGACCTCCTCGATATGGGCGAGCGCCCGCGCCGCCAGATCATGCGTCAGCCGCTCGACATAGGTTGAGCCGCCCCACGGATCGATCATGCGCGTGGTGCCGGATTCCTTCTGCAGGATGAGCTGCGTGTTGCGGGCGATCCGCGCCGACTGGTCGGTCGGCAGCGCCATCGCCTCGTCGAAGGAGTTGGTGTGCAGCGACTGGGTGTGCCCCTGCGTCGCCGCCATCGCCTCGATCATCGTGCGGGTGATGTTGTTGTAGGGGTCCTGCGCCGTCAGCGACCATCCGGACGTCTGGCAATGGGTGCGCAGCGACAGCGAGCGCTCATCCTTCGGCGAAAAGTTCTTCTGCATCAGGCTTGACCACAGCAGCCGCGCGGCTCTGAGCTTGGCGACTTCCATGAAAAAATTCATGCCGATCGCCCAGAAGAAAGAAAGGCGCGGCGCGAAGCGGTCGATGTCGAGCCCGGCGGCGACGCCGGCGCGCGCATATTCGATGCCGTCGGCGATCGTATAGGCAAGCTCGAGGTCGGCCGTCGCGCCGGCTTCCTGCATGTGGTAGCCGGAGATCGAGATAGAGTTGAACTTCGGCATGTGCCTGGAGGTGTAGGCGAAGATATCCGACACGATCCGCATCGAAGGTTTCGGCGGATAGATGTAAGTGTTGCGGACCATGAACTCCTTCAGGATGTCGTTCTGAATAGTTCCGGCCAGATCCTTCTGCGCGACGCCCTGTTCCTCCGCCGCCACGATGTACAAAGCCATGATCGGCAGCACCGCGCCGTTCATCGTCATCGACACGGTCATCTCGTTGAGCGGAATGCCGTCGAACAGTTGCCGCATGTCGAGAATGGAATCGATCGCGACGCCCGCCATGCCGACATCGCCGGCGACGCGCGGATGGTCGCTGTCATAGCCGCGATGCGTGGCAAGGTCGAAAGCGACCGACAGGCCTTTCTGCCCGGCCGCGAGATTTCGCCGGTAGAAGGCGTTGGATTCCTCGGCCGTCGAGAAGCCGGCATATTGCCGGATTGTCCAGGGCTGCTGGACATACATGGTGGGGTAGGGGCCGCGCACGAAGGGCGGCAGGCCCGGATAGGTATCGAGATTGGCAAGCCCCTTGAGGTCGCCCTGCGTGTAGAGGTGTTTTACGGCGATGCCTTCCGGCGTCATCCGCTGGCCCTTGAGCTCGACCGATGCGCGACGCGGCGCCGACCAGCCGATCTTGCTGAAATCCGGGATCATGATCCGGCTCCGATCGACTGATCGATGCGCACCGGAAACAGCGGCTCGCAGGTCGCCACGCCTTCCGTCAACGCCGGGCGCCGCTCCTGCGGCAGTGTCTCGACCGGGCGCTCCGTGCCGGCGCGGTACAGCGTCGTGCCTACAATGCCGCGTTCGCCGGCCCGGTAGGCGCCGTTGCGCTTGGCCGCCGCCGTCTGCACGCGGTTCTGGATATAGCCCTGCTGCAGGCTGGCGAGCACGCCGCCCTCGGCCTCGATGCGCTGGAATTCTTCCCAGGCAGCAGTGCAGAGATCGTCGGTCAGCGCCTCGACCGCGCCCGAGCCGCTGGCGGGGTCGGCGACTTGGCCGAGATGGCTCTCCTCGGCCATGATCAGCTGCGCGTTGCGGGCGATGCGGCGGGCAAAGCCGGCCGGCAGCCCATGCGCGATCGTGTGCGGCAGGATCGAGATCGAATCGGCGCCGCCGGTTGCCGCCGCGAAGGCCGCGATCGCCGTGCGCAGGATATTGGTCTCCGGGTCGGCCATCGTCATCATGCGGTAGGAGGTCTCGGCATGGATGCTGGCGGTCGAGGCCGGGATCGAGCAGGCTTCCTGGATGCGCGCCCACAGCTTGCGTAACGCCCGCACCTTGGCCATCGACAGGAACTGGTCCTGGTCGACGCTGAGCGCGAAGCCGATATACGGTGCCGCATAGACCAGCGGCTGGCGCGCCTTCTCGAACATCCTGAGATAGGACACGACCGAGGCCATCATCGTGCCGAGCTCCTGCGCCTCGGTGGCGCCGGCATTGTGGAAGACGCGGCCGTCGGCCTCCAGCAGCACGCCCGGCACGCCCATCGAGAAGAAATGCGCCAGCGACTGCGGCATCGATTCCTGCAGCGCCTCGATCGAGGTGCGCAGCCGTCCGGTGCCGGCGAAGATCGCCGCTGGGTCGATACCGAAGGACAGGTTTAGCTTGGTCGGATCGGAGCGGCGTTTGCTCAGGAAGGCGAGCAGCCAGTCGGCCACGGCGCGGCTCCAGGGATGGGCGTCGATGCGCACCTGCACGCGGTTGAGCGGCACGCCGTCGAGCACCCTTTCCAACGCTTCCGCGGTGCGCGGCAGGCCGTAGCCGAAGGCATTCGGCGCGCCCTCGAAGACAAGCGACAGGCCGGTGGCGCCATGGGCGATGTCTTCCAGGGCTTGCGCGCTGGCCCGGGCGATGTCCGGGTCGTCGACGCGCTGGCTGACGATCCAGGGCGTCGCCGGGTTTGTGCGCGGCCATGGATCGGCGGCCGTCGAGCGCTGGCTGAGCGGCTCGATGCGGATGCCGTCATCGGTACGGGAAACGAGCTTTTCCTCGAAGGAACCGCCGGCAAGGGCCTTCTCCGCCAGCGCCTGCCAACGCTTGGCATCCGGGTTCGGAAGGTCGACATCCCTGGTCATGGCGCCGGCGCCCATCGCTCTCCTCGCTTCTCGGCCGCATCAGCCGGGTCCAGCCAATCTAAGGTCGGGAACCGGATATCACAATGCGTTATCCGCCCGGGTTTTCCCGCGGCCAGCCAATCGATTGCCAAACATGCGCAAAATCCGCAAGCGCCAATGGCCAGATTCCGGGCCGCTCCCAAATCGATACTGGCCATTGCCGCATGCGACGCGCGTTACTATACCTCCGGGTGAGGCCCTTTGAGCGGAACAGATTGCGGAGACCGGACATGGTTGACGAGACCAGCATCTTCATCGGCGCCAGCCGCAAGCCCGACGATTCCTATCAGCGCGCCGAAGAGCTGCTGCTGCGCTACGGCAACCGCCACGGCCTCGTCACAGGCGCCACCGGCACCGGCAAGACGGTCAGCCTGCAGATACTGGCCGAGGGTTTTTCGAATGCCGGCGTGCCGGTGTTCTGCGCCGACATCAAGGGCGACCTTTCCGGCATATCCATGATGGGCGAGGCCAAGGATTTCCTGGTCAAGCGCGCCGGCGAGGTGAAGCTCGATCCCTACCAGTTCCAGGAATTCCCGGTCATCTTCTGGGATCTGTTCGGCGAGCAGGGCCATCCGATCCGCGCCACCATCTCCGAGATGGGGCCGTTGCTGCTCTCGCGGCTGATGAACCTCACCGAGGCGCAGGAAGGTGTCATGAACATCGCCTTCCGCATCGCCGACGAGGAAGGCCTGCTGCTGCTCGACCTCAAGGACCTGCAGGCGTTGCTCGCCAACATCGCCGAGCGCGCCGACGAGCTCAGCGCGCGCTACGGCAATGTCACCAAGCCTTCTGTCGGCGCCATCCAGCGCACGCTCCTGGTGCTGGAACAGCAGGGCGCCGCCAACTTCTTCGGTGAGCCGGCGCTGCGCATCGCCGACATCATGCGCACCACGCGCGATGGCCGCGGCGCGATCAGCGTGCTCGCCGCCGACAAGCTGATGATGAATCCCAGGCTCTACGCCACCTTCCTGCTCTGGCTGATGTCCGAGCTGTTCGAGGAACTGCCCGAGGTCGGCGATCTCGACCAGCCGAAGCTGGTCTTCTTCTTCGACGAGGCGCATCTTCTGTTCGAGGACGCGCCGAAGGTGCTCATCGATCGCGTCGAGCAGGTGGTGCGGCTCATCCGCTCCAAGGGCGTCGGCGTCTACTTCGTCACCCAGAACCCGCTCGATATCCCGGAAAAGGTGCTGGCTCAGCTCGGCAACCGCGTCCAGCACGCGCTGCGCGCCTACACGCCGCGCGAGCAGCAGGCGGTGCGCACCGCGGCCGAGACCTTTCGCCCCAATCCCGATTTCGATTGCGCCACCGCCATCACCCAGCTCGCCACCGGCGAGGCGCTGGTCTCGATGCTTGAGGACAAGGGCGTGCCGGCCATGGTCCAGCGCACGTTGATCCGGCCGCCGTCATCGCGGCTCGGCCCGATCACGACGGACGAGCGTCGCAAGATCATCGCCGAGAGCCCGGTCGCCGGCCAGTACGATCAGGTCGTCGATCGCGAATCGGCCTTCGAGATCCTGCAGAAGAAGACCAAGGAGGCGCAGGACGCCGAGGCGCAGGCACAGCAGCAGAACAGCGGCGGCTCGCGCTGGACCATTCCCGGATTCGACGATGTGCTCGGAACCGGCAACCGGCGGTCCTCCAACCGCCAGACGGTGGCCGAAGCCGCCATCAAGTCGGTGGTGCGCTCGGTCGGCTCCTCCGTCGGCCGCGCCATCGTGCGTGGCATCCTGGGGAGCCTCTCGCGAGGGCGGTAGGCACCGTCTCATTGTCAGTTGGCGGGTGTTTTCAGCCGACCTCGATGTTCATCTCGGCGATCAGCCGCTCGCGTCCGGCCAGCGAGCTCAGCGCCTTGTCGCCAAGCTCGCGGGCGACGAGGTTGAGCAGCGCTTCGCAAAACACGACATAGGCGCCCATGCTGTTCGAATAGAAGCTGCTGGCATGCGGGATGAAAAACGCATGCTGGGCTGGGGGAACAAGTGGCGAGGATCGGGAGTCGGTGATCGCGATCACCTTCTGGCCGTTTGCCGCAGCAATGCGGCCAACCTCGGCGACGCTGCGCGTATAGGGCGCGCAACTGGCCGTGATGACGACGTCGCCCGGCTCGAGCTGCGATAGCGCCTCGGCGACGCCGAGCCGAGGCGCATCGAGCAGAGCCACGTCCGAGCGTACCATGCCCAGGCAATAGGTGAGGAAGCTCGCAAGCGAATGGAACTGGCGGACGCCGTGCACGCGCACGCGGCGTGCGCCGGCCAGCAGCGCGGTCGCGCCCTTCAACGAAGCGCTGTCCAACTGGCCGAGGAAGCCGTCGACATTCGTCGCCGTTTCGCGCGCCAGCCGCTCGAAGACTTCGACCTCGGCGCCGCCCGCCGACGGCGTCGTCATCAGCCTTCCGGCCTGGCGACTGTAGAAATATTGCTGGTCGTCGGCGATCGCCTTGCGGAAGACGGCCTGGAAATCGCTGAAACCCTCAAAGCCGAGACGCTTCGCCAGCCTGGTCAGCGTCGACGGATTGATGCCGAACTGATCGGCGAGCTCCGAGATGGTGCGGACGGCCGACTGCTCAGGCGCCTCCACCAGCTTGGCGAAGACGTCATGCGCCTTGGAGCCGAGGGAAAAGCCTGCTTCGTCTCGGCCGACCGAGAGCGCCAACGTCCTCAGCTCCTCGATGGTGCGCGGCGGCTCCGCGACGGCTTCGTCTGGCATCGTTTCCCGTTCACCCCGTGACAGGGACCAGCCCATCCCGAATGTCGAAGCGCGCTGCTTCGTATGCCACATCGTAGACAGCCCACTCGACGTTGTCAGCCCCGACGCGGAAGACGGCGCTGGCAAGCGTGTTCTCGACATCGCTGTCGGCCGGGTCCGTGCGGTAGATCGGCAGCTCCGGGTCGGCCGCGTCCCACAAGATGCCGAGCGCACGGCGTTGCGGCTCGGGCTGAGGCGTCTGTTCCAGCAGCGCTTCGCCGCGTCGCTGGCGTACGCCGGACGAACCGGTGACGATCTGCGACATGCGCCCGGTGTCGGCATGGATCAAGTGGTTCGAGTGGACACGCGCCGATACGAGGCGATCAACCGACAGGGCCTGCGCGGTGAACTCGACGCTGAGCAGCCGCTCGTCGCCGGCCTGCGCCAGGGTCAGGTGAAAGGCGCCGGCGCGGGCCACCGAGTTGAGCAGGGTCAGCGCCGCGTCAAGGTCCGGTGCGTCGAGCACGGCGCGCGCCAGCACCATGCGCGGCGCCCCGGCGCCGCCGGCCAGCGGCCTGGTGTTGTTGACCGTCAGCACGAGCCCCGCCGACGTGGCAGCGAATGTGTGGCCGGGCAGCGAGCCGGGATAGACGAAGGCGGTGAATTGATTGCCGCCTCCGGACGTCACATGGGCCAGCGCGCAATGGCCGGCGAAATCCGGGTCGCCGTCCTCGTTGTGGCCGATGACATGCGGGGACCCCGGTAGCTGCACCGTCGTGCAGCCATCCGGCGCCATTGCCCAGATGTCACCGCGGCAGTTCCACAGGAAGACGTCGTCGAAAGCCAATTCAAGTCCGGCGGCGAGGCCCTGCAGCTCGGCCCAGTATCGGGGGAACCGCTCCCGCACGATCGTCGCCATCATGCCGATGCGTGGATCGGCGCGCCGAGCGTTTAGCTCGCGCCATGCGGCGGACGTCTGGAAATGGTCGTTGAGCGCCGCTCGGCCGAAGTGCCCGAGAGCAGCCCCGACGTCGTAGGGCGACCCCGAGACATCGATGAAGGAAAGCCGGCGGCCGGCGTCATGCGACATGCTGCAGAAACTCTTTCAAGCGAGGATTTTGCGGGTTTGCAAGCAGCTCCCGCGGTTCTCCGTCAACAGCGATCTTTCCGCCTTCCATGAAGATCAGCCTGGTCCCGACCTTGCGGGCAAAGGCCATCTCATGGGTGACAACGATCATCGTCATGCCTTCCTCGGCCAGCGCCTGCATCACGCGTAGCACTTCGTGCCTGAGTTCGGGATCGAGCGCCGAGGTCGGCTCGTCGAACAGCATCAGCTTCGGTTTGACGGCAAGCGCACGCGCAATGGCGACGCGCTGCTGCTGGCCGCCCGAAAGCTCGCTCGGATAGTGATGCGCCCGGTCGGCAAGGCCGACCTTGGCGAGCATTTCCAGCGCCTGCTTGCGTGCCTCCTGCCGCGTCTCGCCGCGCACGCGGAGCGGGCCGAAGGCGACGTTTTCCAGCGCCGTCATCTGCGGAAACAGGTTGAACTGCTGGAAGACCATGCCGGCTTCCTGGCGGATCAGGCGGACCTTGCGGCCGCCGGATTTGACGCTGATGCCGTCAACGACGAGGTCGCCGCCATTGATCTCCTCCAGCGCGTTGATGCAGCGAAGAAGCGTCGATTTGCCGGAGCCGGAGGGGCCGATCAGGACGACCTTCTCGCCGGCCTTGATCGAGAGATCGACCTGATCGAGGATGGTGACCTGGCCGAAGCGCTTGGTGACTTTGTTGAACGCCACGATGCTCACAGGATGCGCATCCTCTTTTCGGTCAGCCGCAGGATGAGTGTAAGCGTGCCGGTCATGATCAGGTAGAACATTGCCACGGCCGACCAGATCTCGACGGCGCGGAAGTTGGCCGCCATGATTTCCTGGCCTTGCCGGGTGAGCTCGCCGACGCCGATGACGATGAACAGAGAGGTATCCTTCAGACTGACGATGAACTGGTTGCCGAGCGCCGGAATCATGCGGCGGAAGGCAAGCGGGCCGATGATGTAGAAAAGCACTTTCCAGAACGGCAGGCCGAGCGCCAGGCCGGCCTCGCGTAAGCCGCGATGGACGGAAAGGAAGGCGCCGCGCACGATCTCGGCGATATAGGCGCCCGCATTGATGATGATCGCCATGATCGCCGCCGCCAGCGGATTGATGCGGACATCCGCCAGGATCGGCAGCGCGAAATAGATGAACATCACCTGCACGATGATCGGCGTGCCGCGAATGATCTCGACATAGACCATGGCGATGGCGTTGAGCACGATGTTGCCATAAGCGCGCGCCAACCCGGCAGCGAAGCCGATGACAAGGCCGCCGGCGAGACCGGCGAGCGCGATCAGCACGGTGAGGCGGGCGCCTTTAAACAGCTCGGGCAGGGCCTGCCAGATGACGGACCAGTCGAAATCCATGATGGCCATCCTTCAGGGAAGGCACGCCGGCCATGCCGGCGCGCCAGGAGATCCAACGGGAAACCGGTGGATCAGCTCTTCGGGGGCTCGGTGCCGAACCACTTCTTGTAGATGGCCTCGTAGGTGCCGTCGCCCTTCAGCTTGGCGATCGAAGCATTCACCTTGGCGACGAGCGGGCTGCCCTTCGGGAAGGCAATGCCATATTGCTGAGCCATCATCTGCGGGCCGACGGTCTTCACTTTCCCCTGGCCGTTGGTCTTGATGTAGTAGAGTACGTTCGGGGTGTCGTGCATGGCGGCGTCGGCGCGGCCGGTCGCGACCTCGAGATAGGCGTTGTCGCTGTTCGGGAACAGGCGCAGCTCCGTGCCCTTGAAATGCTCTTTGGCATAGTCGGTCGCCGACGTGCCGGTCTTCACGGCAAGCGTCTTGCCGACGAGATCGTCCGGACCCTTGATCGTGCTGTCGACCGGCACCATCAGAAGGAAGCCGCTGTCGTAATAGCCGTCAGAGAAGTCGATGACCTTCTTGCGCTCGTCCTTGATGGTGATGCCGGCCAGGCCGACATCGACCTGCTTGGTCTGCAGTGCCGGGATGATGCCGTTGAAGTCCATCGGCTGAAGTGTGTAGGTCACGCCGATATCCTTGGCGATCGCGGCCCACAGGTCGATGTCGAAGCCGACATATTTGTCGCCTTCCTTGAACTCAAACGGAACGAAGGCGGTGTCGGTCGCCACGATCAGGTCGTCGGCGAAGGCCGGTTGGCCGAAAGCGAGCGTTGCCGCGACGGCCGCGGCGGCGGTGAGGCTTGCGAGTGCGAACTTCATTTTCGGGTTCCCCTTTTTGTTGGATTGCTCAGCAAGCGTAACACCGTCGATCTGGAGGCGCAAATCAAAAATGCATGCTAATATAAAATGCACTTCATATTTGCACAATGCCGACGCATTAGGCATCCGACCACTGGCTTCGCAACGCGTCCGCGTCGGCGAGCGTGAGCCCGCAGGCTTCGACTGCCAGCCTTGTGGCCACGACGAGATCCTGGTTTCCGGAAGCCAGCGTCCCGTCAGGGAGAAAAAGATTGTTCTCGAAACCAACGCGTGCATGTCCGCCGAGCAGAGCAGCGGCCGTCACGCAGGCCGCTTCCTGGTCGCCGAAGGCACAGACCATCCAACGCCTCGCCGCGGGGATGCCGGGCGCCAGGAAGGGGAGCAGGTCGGCGGGCTGCGACGTCTGCCCGAACGTGTAGCGGCCGAGGACATAGAGAACCGGCAGATTGTCGAAGGGGATCAGGCCGCGACCCGCCAGCGCCGCGAAATAGCTCGCCTCCTCGGGCGTATAAAGGATGATCTGCGGCGTGACTTTTTCCACGCGCAGCGTTTCGAGAAACGAGGCGAAGGTCGCTTCATGTGTTGGGTCGGGCACGAGTTCGCGCAAGGCAAGCGAAACCGCCTCTGGCTGCGTTTCCAGCACCACCCGCATCTGCTCTTCGGGCCGATAGAGGCCCAGCGCCTCGCTGGTGATCTGGAGAACGAGCCTGTCGCCGACGCTGGCCCTGATCGCCGCGGTCGCGGCCCGATAGGCATCGGCGTCGAGCAGATGGCGTCCGTCGCGGTCGCGGACATGGACATGGATCATGGCGGCGCCGGCCTCGAGCGAGGCGGCGGCCACATCAGCCAACTCATCTGGGGTGATCGGCAAGGCCGGGTGATCGGCTTTGGTGCGCCGGCCGCCATTTGGCGCTACTGCGATGACGACGCGATTTTGGTTCGGCATCGACTGCTCCATTTGTTGCATAGTGATAATTTATGCAACATGTATTGCATGATCATGCGTTCGCGTCTATCGTCGTGGCATGATCCGCGCGCCGCTTACCGATGCCATTGTCGAGGCCTTCGACAGTCTGCCCTCGCAGTTGCAGGACGCTGCCCGCTATCTTCTGGACAATCCCGAGGACGTCGCGTTGTTGTCGATGCGCGAGCAGGCGCGCCGCGCCGGCCTGCAGCCCTGGACGATGGTGCGTCTCGCCAAGCGGCTGGGCTTCGAAGGCTACGAGTCGCTGCGTTCGCTTTATGCCAATGCCATGCGGCAGGGCGAACTCGGCTTCGCCGGCAAGGCGAACACTCAGCTAGCGCACCAGCAGGAGGTTGGCGACCGGGCGTTGGCCGGCGAGATGGTGCGGTCGCTGGCGGAGCAGATCGCAGGGCTTGGCGAGCCCGAACAGCTCGACGCGCTAGCCACGGCGGCCGAGCGGCTCTACACAGCACGCCGAATATTCTGCCTCGGCCTGCGCTCCAGCCATCCGGTCGTTGCGCATTTTTACTACGTCATGTCCTTCCTCGGCGAGAAGGCGGTAATGCTGGACGGTGCCTCGGGAACTGGCACCGACGCCATCCGCCTCGCGACCTCACAAGACATCCTGTTCGTGGTCAGC
>NZ_RZSA01000850.1:0-2911 GCF_003998075.1 Mesorhizobium sp. M2A.F.Ca.ET.037.01.1.1
CTCCACAGGCCGAGTGGCCGCAAGTGAAAGACTTCGCACATCGTCTCGCTCAAGCCGTCGCCCAGACCGATCCCTCTCACTTTACGGCCGTGATGGCGAAGGCGAAGCGGAAGGGACGGATCTTTGTCGACTATCTGCGCAACCAGCGAGGGGCGACCGCGATCATGCCCTACAGCGCGAGGTCCCTACCGGGCGCTCCGGTCGCCGCGCCCATCACCTGGGCGGAAATGAAGACGATTGATGCGCCCTCGCATTTCCACGTCGGCGATGCTCGTGAATTGAAGAAACGCGCAGCCAGCAAATCCCTGGCGGGATGGGGTCGAGCCGACCAATTATTGCCAAATCTGTAGCCCATTCCTCGACGACAGAAAGACTGGTCAAGGCTTCGCCTCGTTCGCCTGATTGGAACCCGGGGACATCGGTCCCGTTTGCCTCGACCATGGCAAAAACCGATCCACGGACCGTCGCCAGCCTCTTGAGGGAATATGCACATCGCACATCGCTTCGCGGAGGCAATCCCTATCGCACCAAAGCTTACTTGCGCGCTGCCGATAGCTTGGCTGCGTTGTCGCAGCCGCTTGATCGGATCATTGCCGCGGGCGCCCTCACCAGAATCCCGGGCATCGGCGACGCGATCGCGGACATGGTGCGAGGCTTCGGGAATACCTTCGTTAGCTGCAATGAATCCCTTTTGTAGTTCAACCGCGCATTGTACCGCATCAACTGCACTGGCGAACTCGACAAGCACACCGTCGCCCATAAGTTTGACTACGCGACCATTGTGCTGGACGACCAATGGAGACAACACGGCCTGCCGACGTGATTTCAATGCGGCTAGTGTGCCAGCCTCTTCGCGTTCCATCAGGCGGAATAGCCAACAACATCGGCTGCCAAAATTGCAGCAAGGCGGCGTTGGGTTCGAGTCTCGGCCATGTGGGTTGAATACTTTCAGAAAGCCGGGCAATTGGGATTGTATTGGTACCTTGGCCTAGAGTCTATCCGGCCCGATTTCCGAGAGGGGTCATACGCGTCGTAATATCCGCCCCACGTCCGTTCGCTGGGACATTGCGGACATGGCAGTACTGCATCGATGCTCTCGGTCCTCGAATGCTCGGGGTTGAGTCTCTATCTTCGCCGTCATGATCGCCGCCTGCTTCTCCGTGCTGTTGCTGAGTAGCTGTCTCGACAATTCATTGATTTCGGGGCCGCTCTAACCCACGCTCCGGTATGACAATGGGATCGCAAAATCCATTTCGGTCCTTTGTCGCTCGTTTAATTGGTCACACTATCAGCAGAGCTGACCCGCCGGATCATGGGTTGCAACGTTATGCGGGTTCGGCTCGACGGCAGCTTTGCGCCGCATCTCAGTCAGCGGTCTCTTTGACCGTGGACGACAGCTTTGCGCCGCACATGCCTGAGAGGTCAGCTTTGCTGCTCATGAAAGCAAATGCCGCTGGCGCCGCGCTGGAACCTGGAACCTGCTCTTCTGCGCTTGACCTTGACACTGCACCAGGCACACCGCCAAGGCCGCCAAATGTAAGGCCATTGGCCATATCGCCGTTTAGAATGTCGACCGACTCAAAGATCGACTGAGACCGTCCCTTGCGCGCGGCTGCAACAGGCCAGGATATAACCCGCAGATTTCTCTTCGGACGTCAGGCCGCCAAGATCACACATCGCGACTTCACCTGAGAGCTTGGCTATTCGGCAAGTGCCGCAAACTCCTTGTTGGCATGCGGTGGGAACATAGACACCGCATTTGCGCGCTGCATCCAGTAGGGTCTCTCCGGGCGCGCAGCGATGCTCTAATCCAGACTTGGCGAAATGGACAAAGGACGAAATGGCAAAGTCATCCGGAGCAACACCGCTAGGGTACCCTCCGAAGCTCTCCTCGTAATAGGCCAGCGGTTTAACGCCAACCTCATCAAAACCATCTCGCAGCGCCGTCATGTAAGGTTCTGGGCCGCACGTGTAGACTGCGCGCTTTGCAAGATCGGGAACAAGGCGCAGGAGCATGGAGCCGTCTATCCGGCCGCTCGGTCCCGTCCCCGAGGGACCTCCCTTCGAACAAAGGAATGTTACGCCGAGGTTGGGAAATCGGGCAGCGAGTGCATCGAGTTCCGATCTGAAAATGATATCGCGTGGCGAGCGCACGCTGTAGATGAGACGAAGGTCCAAATCGAATGCTCGATCTGTCAACATTCGCACCATCGACATGAGAGGCGTGATCCCGCTGCCGCCCGCAAGAAAGAGAAGCTTTGCGCTAGCAAAGCCATCGAGTTTGAACGAACCCAGTGGGCCTTCAATCCTGATCTCGTCGCCGGACCGCAGATTGTCATGGAGCCAATTGGAAACGAGCCCGCCAGGTGTCCGCTTTACCGTAATCTGCAAATCAAGTGGACGGGTCGGTGGAGAGGCAACGGAATAGGGTCGCGTCACCTCGAGCCCATCAATGCTGAGGCGAAGAAGCACGTATTGCCCCGCATTGAAGCAGAACATGCGGTCCGACGCAGCCGAAAAGACAAACGTTTTCACGTTGTGCGTCTCGTCGATCACGCGACGGCAGAGCATTACCTGCGGCGATGCGTCGGCCCATTGGCGCTGCCGCAAAGGCGCAACAAATATGGAAGCCGGAAACGAAGTGTGTGCGTTCATGTTTGGCTCTCAATGACGCGCCAACATGGCAGCCGAGGCCTTCGCGAAACAGGGGCTTGAGCCTGCTTTTTAATCGGAAATTTCGATCTAGATCTCCAGCGACATCACCGCGAGATGCAGCGCGCGAAGCCCTTTGCGGATGATCGGCTCATGCTTACGTCGGGCGAGCATGGCCGTATGGACTGGCTGGTAAAGCGTCGGCGCGCCCTCGACCAGGAACGACCGGCACTCGGCCGTGAACCTGCGGGCATCGTCG